>CAUZWB010000264.1:0-4122 GCA_963583525.1 Verrucomicrobiia bacterium
CGCACCTCGTGCAGCATTCCGGGTGCGCTTCGTGTTGGCCGACGGTTTCTTCCCAGCGCCAGCAGCGGGTGCACTTGGCGCCTGCGGCCTTGGTGACGACGTAGGTGGGCGCCTCGGCAGCCGGATCGGCCACGAGGTGGAGTTGGGAAATATTGGTCAACTCCCGTAGGGTCTCGGCGTTGGCTTGGGCGGTTTCCAACGCCTTCGGTGTGGCGGTGAGGGTGACGCGGGCTTCGAGGGCTTTGCCGATGAGCTTTTCCTGGCGCGCCTTTTCGAGTTCAGCCAAGGCCGGTTCGCGAAGGGCAAAGAGGGTTTCCCAAATGGCCCGTTCGTCATCGGTGAGGCTGAGGGTTTCCTCGGGCCAATCGGCGAGGTGCACGGAATCCGCTTTGTCGCCGGGCAGAAATCCCCATGCTTCCTCGGCCGTAAATACGCAGATCGGCGCGAGCATTCGGGTGAGGCCGGAGCAGAGGCGCAGCAGGGTGGTTTGTGAAGCGCGGCGGCTCGGGGCCTCGGCAGCCTCGGCATACAGGCGATCCTTCACGCAGTCGTGATACACGGCCGAAAGTTCCACAGACACAAACTGGCTGATGCGCTGATACACGACGTGGTACTCAAAACGCTCGTAGGCGGCGGTCACATCGCGTTGCATGGCCGCGAACTGATCGAGGATCCAGCGGTCGAGCGGCGTGAGGTCGGCATCGGGCACGGTGTGTTGCGCGGGATCAAAATCGTACAGGTTGCTGAGCTGATAGCGCAGGGCGTTGCGGAGGTTGCGATAGGTCTCGGCGACTTTTTTGATGCGCTCGGTGCTGACAGTGATGTCGCTGCGGAAATCCTGCGAGGCAATCCACAGCCGCACGATGTCCGCGCCGTACTCGCCAATGTAGGCTTCGCTGGTTTGGGGTTTGGTGCTTTTGCCTTGATTGCTTTTGGCAATTTTTTCGCGATCGGCATCGACCATAAAACCGTGAGTGAGGACGGTTTTGTACGGCGGCGCGCCATTGCCGGCGAGGGAGAGAAGGAGTGACGATTGGAACCAGCCGCGATGTTGGTCGCTGCCTTCGAAGTAAATATCGGCTGCGCCGTCGCACGCAAGTTCCTCGCGCTGCATTAATACGGCGCGCGACGATGAGCCGGAGTCAATCCACACATCGAGGGTGTCGGTGGATTTTTTTGCGGGAGCATCGCCGGTCCAATCGTCGGGGCGGACGTCGGCCCAGAGTTCGGCGGTGTCACGCTCGAACCACACGTTGGAGCCGTGTTGTTCGATGAGGTCGGCGGTTTTGCGGACGATGCGCGCGTCGAGCAGCGGCTCGCCATCGGCATTGTAAAATGCGGGGATGGGCACGCCCCACGTGCGCTGACGGCTGATGCACCAGTCGGGGCGAGACTCGACTGCGCCTTGGATGCGGGCCTTGCCCCAGTCGGGCACCCAGTTGACTTCGTCGATGGCGGCGAGGGCGGTTTGGCGAAAGCCTTCGTGGTCGATGTTGATGAACCACTGATCCATGCCGCGAAAAATGACGGGCGTTTTACTGCGCCAACAATGCGGGTAGCTGTGCGTGTAATTTTCCTGATGCACGAGCGCGGATTTTTCGCGCAGCAATTCGAGCACCGCTTCGTTGGCTTCGCTTTTGCCTTTCTTTTCGAGAATGGATTTGCCGAGCAACGCGGCGGGCATTTGTTCGGCCACGGGCAAGTCATCGGTGTGGGCGAATTTTCCGTCGTCATTTACGGGGCAAAAAATCGGCAGGCCGTTTGCGCAGCCGAGGTGATAATCGTCCATCCCGTGCCCGGGAGCGACGTGGACGAAACCGGTGCCGGTTGTGTTTTCGACAAAGTTGTCGCCGGCGTAAAGCTTGGCGGTTTTGTCGATGAACGGATGGCGATATTCCAACGCGCCGATTTCGTCGCCGTTGAGCGATTGAACTTCCTCGATGTTTTCCCAGCCGCACGTTTTGGAGACAGTCGGCAGTAGCGTGCTCTCGAGAATGTACAGCTCGCCGTTGACACGGATTTTTTTGTAGGTGAACCGCGAGTTGTACGCCACGGCGAGGTTGGCGGGGAGCGTCCACGGGGTGGTGGTCCAAATGATTAAATGAGTGTTGTCTTCGCTGACAACTGGAAATTTTACGAACACACTTTGGCTGACGTGGTCGGTGTATTCCACCTCGGCCTCGGCCAGGGCGGTGCGGCAGGGGATGCTCCAGTAGACCGGTTTTTTGCCGCGATAGACGAAGCCCTTTTCGACGAGATCGGCGAAGAGGCGTAGTTCCTCGGCTTCGTATTTTTTGTCGAGCGTGAGGTAGGGATTATCCCAATCGCCAAAGACGCCGAGGCGTTTGAATTGTTCGCGTTGGATGTCGATGTACTTGCGGGCGTACGCCTCGCAGGCTTTGCGGATGTCGGCGGCGGTGGCATCTTGCCGGTTTTCCTTTCGGAGATCCTGCATTACCTTGAATTCGATGGGCAATCCGTGGCAATCCCAACCGGGCACGTACGGCACATTTTTGCCGCGCATGGTTTGAAATTTTAGGATGAAATCCTTGAGCGTTTTGTTGAGCGCCGTGCCGATGTGCACGTCGCCATTGGCAAAGGGCGGGCCGTCGTGGAGGATGAACGACTCGGTGGCCTTCGCGTGGCGGTCGCGAATGCGGTCGTGGATGCCTTCGGCGTACCATTGGTTGAGGCGCTCGGGCTCACGCTGCACGAGACCGGCTTTCATCGGAAAACCAGTCTTCGGCAAATTGAGCGTGTCCTTGTATTTCATGCGGGGCAAAGGGCGGGACGCTAACAATCGCACGCGGGCATGTCAAAGCATGACGCGTTCGATTTTCAACAGTTTAATTTTCCAATCCATGCCCCCGGAAAAGCCAGTGAGACTGCCGTTAGCGCCGATGACTCGATGGCATGGGATGAGCACTGGAATCGGATTGGCCCCGCAAGCGCCCCCGATGGCGCGGGCGGCCTTGGGGCGGCGGACGGCGCGGGCGAGTTCACCGTAGCCTTGCGTGTATCCGGCAGGGATGCGCAATAGCGCGCGCCACGTTTGCTGTTGAAACGCCGTGCCGGCGGCGAGATCCAACGGTGGGAGGGATTTGGGTGCTTTGCCGGTGAGCATGGTTTTGAGCGCGGTTTTGAGCGCGGCAGTGGTTTGGCGCAGCCAATTTTTTGGCGGCTCGATGGATTGGGCGATGGGGTCGGCGGCGGCTTTGGGAAACTGCAAACGCGCGAGCCCGCGTGTGGTGAATTGGGCGCGGAATTTTCCGAGGGGCGTTTCGATGAGGGCGGCGTGCATACGCAAAGGCTAATGCGCGGACAATGGGCCGCAAGCCAATACCATTTACAACTGCGGGATGAGTAGGCTGAGGAGGGTCCAGAGCATTCCGAGCAGGGCCAGCGCGAGGAGGATGAAGCGATTTCGGGCCACGCGCCGTTCGCCGCGCAGGGCGGTGTAGCCATAATCGCGGCCAGCGGCGAGGTAGGTGACCAGTTTGTGGTTGCCGGCGGGGGTGGGAGTGAGCCGGTGCTGCACGCGAAGCCACCAGTCGGCGAGATTAAATTTTCGCACGCCTTGATCGTTGTAGAGGCCGGAGCATTCGGGATCGGTGACGGGTGGCAGGGAGTGGGTCAATGCTTTGTCGGCGCGCAGGATAGGGTCGGGCGGAAGGTAACACGTTTCCTCCATCACGGTTTGGATGTGGCGCGGGTCGGCGAGGGTGGAGGCGTCGCTGAGTTGGGCGATCTGCGATTCGAGCGCGGCAATTTCCTGATGCAGTTCACGCGACCGCGAGGTCATCGGGTCGGCTTTGCGTTTGAACCACTCGATCATGGAATCATCCCCGCATTAGCAGCACGGCGGTAATCGTCGCGCCGATAAGTAGCACCGGCCACGTGAGGGCGAGCCCCCACAGGCAGAGTTGGCCAAAACTTTTTGGCGTCGGCAGGCCCGTTTGGCCCGGTTGCGCGGGCGCGGCCAAGCCTTGGCCATCGTCGTTTTGTGTGCCGCTGAGCAGCATCCATTTCAGGCGTGCGGAGTTCAGCTCCATACGGGCGTTTTCGATGGTGGTGAGGTTGCGGGTGAGCAGCACTTTCCAATCCTCGTCGTGAGTATCCACG
>CAUZWB010000265.1:0-4101 GCA_963583525.1 Verrucomicrobiia bacterium
ACCACGGCGTATTTCGGTTTTTCAAACGGCCCATATGAAGCGAACCACGTAATCTTGTGACGGCCTTCGCGGTTGTGGACTTCGGCGGTGCCGGTTTTGCCGCACACGGCGAAGCCCTCGATGCGCGCGCGTTTGCCGGTGCCGTCATCATCGGCCACATCGGCGAGCATCGCGCGCTGTACGTGCGTGAGGTTTTCAGGTTTGACGTTAAGCGTGCCGCGTACTTTGGCCGGCGGGAATTGCTTGGATTCATTCGCGCGCGTGGGATCCACCGGCGCGATGCGACCCACCACCCGCGGCGCGAAGACTTTGCCGCCATTGGCAATCGCAGCGGTCATCACGGTCATTTGCAGCGGTGTCACCGCCACGGGCCCCTGGCCGATGGCGAGGTTGGCCGTGTCACCATCCTGCCAGTTGCGGCGGTTTTGGACTTCGGCCAATGTCGGGAATTGCGGCTTCGCTTCCTGTCGCGCGAGGAGGCCTGTTTTTTCGCGAAGAAAAAACTGGTTGCCCAGCGCGATGATGTGTTCCGCGCCAGTCTCGATGGCGCGCGTGATAAAATACGTGTTGCTTGAATGCTTGAAGCCCTCGTGGAAATCGTAATGGCCCGGAGGTGCGGTGTCGTCAATCCGCCGTCGCCCGACTTCTGCGTAGCCGGGATTGTAAACAAAGTTAGTGGGATTCGAGCCAGCCTCCAAGGCGGCGAGGCCGGAGATGATTTTGAAAATGGAGCCCGGTGGATAGCGCTCCTGCGTGGCGCGAAAGAGCAGGGGGCTTGGGCGCGCCTCGCGGTATTCATTCCATAGCTCACGGCGGATGCCGGGGATAAAGGCGTTGGGATCAAACACCGGCAGTGAGACCAGCGCGATGAGGTCGCCGGTTTGCACATTCATCACCACGGCCGCCGCGCCTTTGCGGCCGGTTTCCTTGAGGGCTTGATAAGCGGCCTCTTGGATTTCGAGGTCCAGCGTGAGCACCACATTGTTTCCGGGCTCGGGAGCCACCACAATTTCTTCGCGTTGCCGATAGCCGAGATTATTGACGAGCAAACTTTTGGTGCCCGCGCTGCCGCGTAGTGTTTCGTTGAACGTGCGTTCCAATCCCATCGCGCCGGTGAAATCAGGCAGGCGATAATTGTACGGGCGATCTTCGTCGGGAATGGTTTGCGGCCGTCGCAATCGGCCCACGAGGTGCGCCACGGATTCGGATGGGTAATCGCGGTGCGGTTGCGCCTCCACATCCATTCCCGGAACGCGCCAAGCGTTTTCCATAAACCACGCGACGTTGGTTTGCGAAAGATCGCGCATCACCGGAATGGGCAGGGCGAGTTGTTCAATAAAATGTTTTTGCAATTGCCCCTCCGTAAGCGTGAACGGCTGGTCGAGCTGAAGTAGGGCAATAAAATCACTGACCACTTGATGGCGCACACCGGCCTCGGTGCGGGTGTCGTGCGGGGCTTCGCGCCAGGCTTTGCGGAAATGATGGCGGAGTTCCTCCAAATAAGTGTGGATTACATAGGACGGCCGGTCATGCGCCAGCGGACGGCCCTGCGTATCGAGGATGGCGCCGCGCACGGCGGGCAGTCGCACGGTGCGGCGCGATTGATTTTTTTGTTCCGCCTCGTGTTCCAGCGCGGTGACCACCTGCACGTAGGCGAGCCCGCCGAGCAGCACGGCCAACCCCAACAACAGTGCCGCGCCGGCGAGGTGCAGGCGTTGGTCATCATTTGCTGGGGCGGGACGGGGCATTTAGTGGGGGCTGCGGTTGATTTGGGTGGTGGTGTCGTAAGGCGCGGCGAGGGGTTGGTCTTCAACGGTTTTATCGAGCCATTGGAGCAGCGGGAAAAAGAGCAGGGCGAGCAGTCCGCTAACGAGACTCATCACGGCTAATTGCCAAAGTGAAAACCAGCCGAGCAAAGGTTCACGACCAAGCAGCATTAAAAATCCCACGCTCACGAGTGGCACAAACGCACCGGCCGCGGCGGCCACGGCGAAGCGCGCGCCCCAAAGGCGGGTGTGGATGGCGCGGCGGTTGAGCGATACGGCGACGCCCACGGCGAAGAGCGGAATCATGCTAATGCCGGGAGGGTCTGCGGACAGTGAAGTTTGCCAAAGTGAACCGAGGGCCGCGAGCAGCGTGATGGCCAGCACGGGCGCGCGGAGGGCGGCGCAGACCATCAACGCGGGCAGGGGATCAATCCGGGTGCCGGTGATGCGTTGGGGCCACTCGAGGGTGTTGGCGAGGTAAAGCGCGAGCAGGGCAATCACCAAGAGTCCGAGAGCGTAAAAAGTTTTCATGGCAGGATGATCCAGACTTCGTTGAGGCGCGAAGAATCCACGGCGAGCTTCACGCGGGCGTTGGAGTTGAGCGCGCCGGGGGCAGGGGCGACGCTCAGGAGTTTGCCGACTGGAATGCCGCGCGGGAATAGTCGGCCAAGGCCACTGGTGACGACGGGGTCACCCGCGCGCGCGGCGGTGTGGGCAGGTAGGAATTGGAGATTCACGATGGTGTGATCGAACACCGTTGCGCCGTCGGCGGTGAGGATGCCGTTCTCGCGTGAGGGTTGCACGTTGATGGACAGGCGGCAGGCGGGATCGCCAATGAGCGCGACGCGCGATCGGTTGGGATGCACTTCGTGGACGCGCCCGACGAGGCCATCGGGCGTGAGCACCGGCAACCCTTCGCGCACGCCGTGGCGGGAGCCGAGATTAATTTGCAGCGTGCGCCACCAGTTGGCGGGGTCGCGCCCGATGACTTGGCCGAGGCGGAGCTTCCATTGGTTGGTGGCGGCGAAGGCGACTTGAACGCGCAGCACTTTGTTTTCCTCGGCGGTGGCTCGGAGTTGCTGGATTTGAATGCGAAGGACTTCGTTGGTGAGGGCAAGCCGCTGATTTTGGTTGAGCAACTCCTCGCGCGTGGCGGTTTTGTTGGCGGCGAAATTACGGGCGCGTTGGAGGCCGGTTTCCGCGGAAAAGAGGGGAACAAAAAAGCTGCCGGCAGCAAGTTTCACTTGCCCAGCGGATCGCGGCGACAGTGCGAGGAGCACTGCCGCGAGCCCCAGCACAAAGCCGGTGGCATAAACGTATGGCCTTAAATTCATTTGCCCGGGGGATTGTTGCCCGGGCGAACGCAACGGGAAATCAAGCGGCGGCGCGCCTCCAAAAATCGATGTTTCTCAATACCATTCCGGTGCCATTGGCCACGGAAATGAGTGGCTCGTCGGCGATGGAAACGGGCAGTTGGGTTTCCTTGGCGATAAGCCGGTCGATGCCGCGCAAGAGTGCGCCGCCGCCGGCCACCACAATGCCGCGATCCACGAGGTCGCCCGCCAGTTCAGGCGGGCATTGTTCGAGGACTTGCCGGATGGACTCCAGGATGCTCGAGAGCGGGTCCTTGAGGGCATCGCGGATTTCCTCGGAACGGATGGTCACCGTGTGGGGCAAGCCGGAGCTAATGGCGAGGCCTTTGACTTCCATTGTCATTTCCTCGTCCAAGGGGAAGGCGGATCCGATTTTTAGTTTGATTTCCTCGGCGGTGCGTTCGCCGATTTTCAGGTTGTGAGCATTTTTTAAGTGCCCGATAATTGAATTGTCAAATTGGTCGCCGCCCACGCGAAGGCTGGTGGCCAGTACGATGTTGGCGAGCGAGATCACAGCGATTTCGGCGGTGCCGCCGCCGATGTCCACCACCATGTTCCCGGCAGGCTCGGCCACGGGTAACCCGGCGCCAATGGCGGCGGCGAGCGGTTGCTTGATGGGATAAAATTCACGGGCACCCGCGCGCGTCACGGAGTCTTCCACCGCGCGGCGTTCCACTTCGGTGATGCCCGAGGGCACGGCCACGACGACGCGCGGCTCCACGAGCTTGCGATGGTGGACTTTGGAAATGAAGGCCCGCAGCATTGCCTCGGTCACATCGAAATCCGCAATCACGCCGTCTTTCATTGGGCGGATGGCGATGATGTTGCCGGGGGTTCGGCCGAGCATCGCCTTGGCTTCGTTGCCCACGGCGAGCACGTTTTTGGTGCCGGCCTGGATGGCCACCACGGAGGGTTCGCGCAGTACGATGCCCTTGTCTTTCAGGTAGACCAACGAGTTGGCG
>CAUZWB010000266.1:0-4097 GCA_963583525.1 Verrucomicrobiia bacterium
AAAATCTACAGAGTTGATTGGGTAAATGCCGCTGAACACCATCGGCTGCACTTCTTTGAAGCCGGGCAGTACGGGCGCGGCATCGGTGGTGTCCGTGATGGTGTCGCCCATTTTCACATCGCGCGGGCTGCGGATGTTGGCGGAAATATACCCCGTTTCACCCGGGCCAAGGCAATCGCGCGTATATGGTTTGGGGTTGAAACTGCCGACTTCTTTGATTTCGATGGTTTTTTGCGAATGATGCATGCGCACGCGAATGCCGGGCCGCAGCTCGCCATCGAAAACCCGCACGTGAATGATCACGCCTTTGTAAGGGTCGTAAACCGAATCGTATCCGAGCACCTGCAGTTTTCCGTTCGCAGTCGGCTTAGGCGGCGGCACGAGTTCCACAACGGCTTCCAAAATATCCTCAATGCCGATGCCTTCCTTAGCGCTGCACGGGATGGCGTGGTCGCCGGGGATGGTGAGCACGTCCTCGATTTGCTTGATGGCGTTGGGCACGTCGGCGTGCGGTAAATCAATTTTATTGATCACCGGAATGATCTCAAGGCCCTGCCGGTTGGCGAGATGGACGTTGGCAACTGTTTGCGCCTCTACGCCCTGTGCGGCATCGACGATGAGCAGCGCGCCCTCGCACGCGCTGAGGCTGCGGGAAACTTCATAGGAAAAATCCACGTGCCCCGGAGTGTCGATCAGGTTTAATTCATAGTCGTGGCCATCCTTGGCGGTGTACATCATGGTCACCGGGTGTGCCTTGATCGTGATGCCGCGCTCGCGTTCGAGGTCCATTGAGTCAAGGAGTTGCTCCTCCATCTCACGATCGCTCACCGTGTTCGTGCACGAAAGCAACCGATCCGACAACGTGGTTTTCCCGTGGTCGATATGGGCAATGATGCTAAAATTTCGTATGTATTTGGGGTCCATCCCTGATCCGTAAAAAGCGTTCGCTCAAACGCGTCCGCGAGAAGATACCCACAAACGGCGCGGTTAAAAGATAAAAGCTATCGCAAAGCGGCCCGTGCAAGTTTTTGGCCTGTCTCAAGTAGCTGATTAACGCCGGACTCGGTGGGGGCTTCGGCGTAAATGCGGAGCACCGGTTCAGTGCCCGAACCCCGCAGCATCAGCCAGCAGCCGTTGCGGGCGGTGTACTTCACGCCATCAAAGGTTTGCATCCGCTCTACCGGCGAGCCGAGCAATTGCTTGGGCGGATGCACCGCACATTGGCCCATGAGATCGCTGCGTTTTTCTAGCGGGAAATGGGCGTCAAGCCGGCCATAACGGTGCGGTGAAAAATCACTATCTAATCGGGTGAGCAATTTTCTGAGTGGCTGCTTTTCCGTTGCGAGCAACTCAAGCATCATCAGGCCCGCCAGTAAACCGTCGCGCTCAGGAACGTGATTGGGGAAGCCCACGCCACCGCTTTCCTCGAAGCCAAGGAGCACGTCGCCGCGCAGCATTTCTTCGCAAATATATTTGAAACCTACACCAGTCTCAGTGAGCTCTAGGTCGTATCGGCGACATATGATATCGACCATCGAAGTGGTCGTGAGCGCTTTTACCACCCTCCCCTGCCCCTGCCGCCGCACAATAAAATGCTCAAGTAGCAGGCAAATTATTTGGTGTGTGGTGAGTGCATTGCCGCGGCCGTCCATTCCGCCAATACGATCGGCATCGCCATCGGTGACCAAACAAAAATCCACCGGCTTACGGCGAAGCGCCTCCGCCGTGGCGGTGTAGTTTCGCTCAATGGGCTCGGGGCAGATGCCGCCAAAGTTGGGGTCGTGCGCGCCATTAAAGGTGGTGACCTCGCAGTTGGTGCCTTCGAGTAATTCCTCAAAGCATCCGGCGCCGACTCCAAAGAGCGCCTCGTGCCCGAATCGTAATCCGCTTTTGGAGATCAGTTTGAAATCCACCAATTTTCGCAATGCCCGATAATAGCGCGGACGAATATCTTCTACACGAATCAGTTTTCTCGAGTTTGCTTTTTTGAACGGCATCGCACGGACGGGGTGTTTCCCGATGAGCGCCTCCACGCCACGACACGACTCCGGATCTGCCGGGCCGCCGTGGTGGAGTTTGAGTTTGTAGCCGTTGAAGCGGGCCGGGTTGTGGCTGGCAGTGAGCATCACCCCGGCCCTCCCCTGCCCCGCTTTCACCATCCATGAAACCGCCGGCGTGGGTGTGGGTGCATTGGTGAGGACAACTTCATAGCCATTGCCCGCCAACACTTCGGCCACGCTCATTGCAAATTCATCCGACAAAAAACGCCGGTCATAGCCCACGACCATTCGCTTGCGGGTAGTGCGGGTTTTGCGGCGTCGGAAGTAATCTGCGGTGGCCTGCGCCACGGCGCGCACGTTTGCAAAAGTGAATTCCTCGGCCATCACCGCGCGCCACCCATCGGTGCCAAACTTAATGTTTGAATGTTGTGCCGACATCAGTTGCGTTTGCGGTTGTTCTCCGCGGCTTCCCGCATGCGCGTAATGGCTTGTTTCATATTGCGTTTACTGAAGAGCGCAGTGCCGCTGACAAACGTATCTGCTCCCGCGCGGGCGCATTCCGCGGCGGTGGTTCGGTCCACGCCGCCATCGACTTCAATGCGATAACCCAGCCCGCGTGCGCGGCGCCACTCCCATGCCTGTTGCACTTTGGGGAGGCATTCGCCCATAAAGGATTGGCCGCCAAACCCGGGATTCACAGTCATCACCAGTAATAAGTCAATCTTGTCGAGGTAGGGTTCAGTGGCGGCGATGGGAGTGGGTGGATTCACGGCAAGGCCGACTTTGAGATTGAGATTGCGAATTTGCCAAATAAGGTCGTTCACCTTCTCATCGAGTTCGGCATGAATAATAATTTGTTCGCCGCCCGCCTTAGCGAAGGGTTCGATGAGAATTTCTGGACGTGAACACATCAAGTGGACGTCAAAAAACATTTTACTTTTCGGCCGCAGTGCTTTCACCACATCGGGTCCAAAGGAAATGTTCGGCACAAAATGCCCATCCATTACATCAAGGTGTAACCAGTCGCCGCCGGCACGCTCGGCTCGCGCTGCCTCGTGCTGGAATTTCCCGAAATCCGCCGCTAAAAGCGAGGGGGCAATTTTCATAGGTTCTAGGCGGGCGCGGGTGCAGGCGTGCTGCCGAGGTCGCTGTCATCCTCGGAGGTTTTGTTTTTGGGCGAGTCGGATAGAGGCGTTGCCGCTTCCTGTCCTTCCGGCCCATCTCCGCCTTTTTTCGGATTACTAGGCGGGTTGAATTTTCCAGTGCGCACGATTTCTTCCACTTGTTTTCCGTCAAGCGTCTCATATTCCAACAGGCATTCCGCAATAACTTCGAGCTTGTCGCGGTTGTCCTTAATAATTATTTCGGCGCGTTCGTAGGATTCTCGCGTGATGCGCATCATCTCGTTATCAATTAATTGCGCGGTATCTTCGCTGTAATCTTTGCCTTTTGCCATGTCGCGCCCGAGGAAGACGTATTCGTTATCACCCCCGTACATAACCATGCCCAGTTTGTCGCTCATGCCGAATTGGCAAACCATTGCGCGCACCATTTTGGTGGCTTGCTGAATGTCACCCGCTGCGCCGGAGGAGACGTCGCCTGAATACATCTCCTCGGCAATGCGCCCTCCCATTGTCATGCAAATGGTGTCGAGCATTTCTAGGCGATGATAATTAAGCACATCATCTTTCGGTAAACTCATCGTGGAACCGAGCGATTGCCCGCGGGGTATGATGGTGACCTTGTGTAGCGGGTGGCAGTGTTCCAGGATTACATTGATGATCGCGTGGCCGGCCTCGTGCCAGGCAGTGCGCTTTTTGTCCTCCTCGGTCATCGCCATGCTGCGGCGCTCACGGCCCCAACGGACTTTGTCACGTGATTCCTCGAGCTCAACCATACCAATGCGTTTTTTATTTCGGCGCGCGGCCAGCAACGCCGCTTCGTTAAGCAAATTAGCCAACTCTGCGCCAGAATAACCAGGCGTACCACGCGCAATGATGGAGAGGTCCACCTTCTTTGCGAGCTTCACCTTTTTGGCGTGCACTTTGAGAATTGCTTCGCGCCCGCGCACATCAGGCAGGCTCACGGTGATTTGTC
>CAUZWB010000267.1:0-4094 GCA_963583525.1 Verrucomicrobiia bacterium
TCATGCGCCGCGCCTGGCGCCGACCGGTAAGCGCGGCGGAGATCGACCAAAAACTCGCGCTCTTCACCAAGCTGCGGCCGCAGTGCAAGGACGCGCAGGAAGCCGTGGTGGAGGTGCTGGCCACGGCGGTGTCTTCACCGAAGTTTTTGTACCTCGTGCGGGCCGGCGGCGAACCGGGCAAGCGTGGCCAGCGCATTTCGGATTTCGAACTGGCCAACCGGCTGTCGTTTTTCCTGTGGAGCAGCGGGCCGGATGAGGAACTGCTGACTCTCGCCGCCAAGGGGAAGCTGCGCGATCCGGCCGTGCTGCAGGCGCAGACACAGCGGTTGTTGGCGAACCCGAAAGCCAAACGCTTTGCCCGGCATTTCACGCGGCAATGGCTCGGGCTGGAGTCGTTGGATTTCGTGAAGATCGACACCAAGTCGTACGGGAATTTTGACCCGCTGCTGATGGAGGCGATGCGCGAGGAGCCGGTGGCGTTCTTCGGCGAAGTGCTCCGGCGCAACCGCACGGTGATGGATTTTCTGCAATCGGATTACGCGATGGTGAACGACCGGCTCGCGCGGCATTACGGGCTGCCGGAGGTGATCGGCACTGAACTGCGCCCGGCGAAGCTGGTGCCGCTCAACCGCCGTGGCGGCGTGCTCACGCAGGCGGGGTTGCTGGCGATGAACTCGAACGGCAAGGACTCCAACCCGCTCAAGCGCGGCATTTGGCTGCTGGAAAATCTGCTGAACGATCCGCCGCCGCCGCCGCCGCCGGCCGTGCCGGAGATTGATCTGGCCGATCCGGAAATACTCAAGCTCACGCTCAAGCAGCGCATGGAGGATCACCGCAACGATCCGGCGTGCATCTCGTGTCACTCGAAGATCGATCCGTGGGGGATTGCGTTTGAGAACTTCAACGCCGTCGGCTTGTGGCGTGACAAGATCGGCAACGAACCGGTGGATGCCGCCAGCGTGTTGTTCAACAAGGACGAGCTGCGCGGCGTGAAAGGGTTGAAGGATTATCTGCTGGCCAACCGGCAGGATCAGTTCGCGCGCGCGATGGCGCACAAGATGGCGGCGTACGCGTTGGGTCGGCCGTTGAGCTTCGGCGACCGCTCGCAGGTGGACCGCATCACCGCCGATCTCCGCAAGCGTGGTGACGGTCTGGCGGACTTGGTCTTTCTGATTGTGAAAAGTGAATTATTCCGGCAAAAATAAGTCGGAGGTTAGGGAGTGATGAACGTGAATTTATCGACATTGGATCGACGGAAGTTTCTCCGCGGCGCCGGCGTGGCGCTCGCGTTGCCATGGATGGAGTCTTTCAGCGGGCTGGCCCACGCCGCGCCCAAGTCGGCTCAACGCAAACGGCTGGCCGCCTTTTACCTGCCCGACGGCGTGCCGATGCCGCTGGAGAAGGATCCGTCGTTTCAGGAATGGAGTTGGTTTCCGCATGGCGGCCGAAAGGATTTCAAGCTCACCAAGTGCATGGAAAAGCTCGAACCGCTGCGCGATGAGCTGACGGTGTTTTCCGGGTTATCGCACCCGGCGGTGAGGCGCGTGCACGGCCACGCCAATGCTGACCAGTTTCTCACCGGCGCGGATACCGGCGCCGATGGTGATTACCAAAACAGCATCTCGCTGGATCAACTGTTTGCCGAGCATGCCGGCGCGCATACGCGGCATGCGTCGATGGTGCTTTCGACCGACGGCGGAACCGGCTCGCCGCGCGGCGCGCATACGATGTCGTATAACCGCTTTGGCCGGGCCATCCCCGCCGAGCACAAGCCCAAGCGCATTTTTGATATGCTCTTTGTGAAGAGCGGTTCGGACGCCGCCCGGCGCCTTGCCCTGAGCCAAAGCGCGTTGGATGATCTCATGGAGGACGCCCGCTCGCTGGAGCGTTCGCTCTCCAAGCGTGATCAGGAAACGCTCGCCGAATATTTGCAATCCGTGCGCGACACCGAGGTGCGGGTGGAGAAGGCCAAGCGATGGCTGAACATCCCGTTGCCCACCGTGGACACTGATCATCTAAATCTGGATGTGACGCCTGAGGATCCGCGTAATTTTCTGCGCACGATGTATGAGCTGATTTATCTCGCGTTCAAGACGGACACCACGCGCGTGGCCAGCTACCAACTCGGCCGCGAGAACGGCGTGGGCATCAGTGATTATCTCGCGCGCGCCGTGGGCTTCAAGGCAACCCACTATTTATCCCACGAAACCAAAAAGCCCGACGGCTACAAGAATTTTGGCATCTACCTTCGGTTCATCACCGAGGAACTCGGCCGATTTGCCAGCCGCCTCAAGGCCACGCCGGAGCCCAGTGGCGAAGGCAATATGCTCGATCATACGGCACTTCTGTTTGGCTCCGCCTCCAGCGCCTTCCACCTGTCGCGCAATTATCCGATGCTGCTGATCGGCGGCCGCAAGCTGGGCTTCAAGCACGGCCAATACCTCCACTACGGTCAGGGCAACAACAAGCATCAGTCCACCTCCGGCATTAGCAGCGACGCCGGTTGGCGCGGGGAAATGAACTTCACCGAGCTGCCCCTCTCCAATCTCTACCTCACCATGCTCCACAAACTCGGCGTCGAAGCCAAGCGCTTCGGCGGCAGCACCAAGACGTTGAGCGAGGTGTAGGCAGGCCAATGGACATGTTTCGGGTAGCATTCAAAATGAAATTACCCGCACTGGCGCTTGTCCTGTTGACGGCCGGCTCTGCAGCAGGCGTGGATGAGGCGGCGCTTCGGGCGGATGCCCAGAAAGTTTTCAAGGAGAAGGTCGGCCCTTTCGTAAACAAGTACTGCACGCGCTGTCACGGTTCCCGGGCGAAGGGGGGGATCAATCTTCAGTCGGCGCTCAAGAATCCGGGCGGCGCGTCGGCGTCTCTGCATTGGAAGAAGGCGATGGCCAATGTGAAGGTTCACGACATGCCGCCAGAGGATGCCTCCAAGAAACCGACCGACGAGGAGCGGCGCCAGTTTGTGGAGTGGATCGGCAAGCACAAGTATCTGGCGCCGCGCGATCCGGGGCTGTTCGTGATCCGGCGCCTGACCAAGGTGGAGTACGGCAACACGTTGCGCGATCTGTACGGGGTGGATCCGTCGGTGACCGACAGTCTGCCCGATGAGGTGGTGGGCGAGGGTTATCTCAATTCCATTTCCCCGCTGCAGTCGGAGCTGTTCCTCGAAGTGGCCAACAAGGTGGTCAACCTGGTCATGGTGCCGGTCGGCAAGGTGCCTACGGCGGTTCAGAAACGGCTCTTTGGCGAGGAGCCGCCTAATAAGGGCGCCGATCTCCGCAAGGCGGCGCGGCAAGTGGCACAGTCCTTGGCGCGCGATGCGTACCGGCGGCCGCCCACCGGGAAGGAATTGGATGTGCTGGTGGACATCTTCGATCTGGGGCAGAAGAACGGATTGGATTACATTGCGTCGCTGGGGCTGATGTGGAAGGCAGCCCTTGTTTCGCCGCAGTTTCTCTTTATCACGCCGGCGGGCGAAGTGGACTCGAAGGAACCCATCGTGCCGCTAGATAACTATCAACTGGCCGCCCGCCTTTCGTATCTGCTCTGGTCCGCGCCGCCCGATGCCGAGTTGTCCGCCTTGGCGGATCAGGGTGCACTGCACAAACCGGCGGTGTTGCGAGCGCAGGTGGTGCGGTTGTTGAAAGACCCGCGGGCGCGGGCGTTGTATGATGGATTCGGCGCCCAGTGGCTGCGGGTGGATGGATTGGACCGGCAGGTGTTCGACCCGGATCTGTTTCCGCAAGTGACGCCGGTGCTGCGGCTGGCGATGATGGAGGAAGCTCGTCTGTTTTTCGAAAGCGTGGTGCGCGAGAACCAACGCATCGTGCGGTTCGTGGACAGCGACTACACGTTTTTGAACGAGCCGCTGGCCAAGTTATACGACCTGAAACAATCAGTGCAGGGGCCCAAGATGCGGCGGGTCAAGCTGGCGAATCCCAACCGGGGCGGCATCCTCAGCATGTCGGCCACGCTGGCGGCCACGTCGTTCCCCAACCGCACCAGCCCGGTGAAGCGTGGGGTGTGGGTGCTGGAACAGGTGCTGGGCGAGCGCGTGCCGCCGCCGCCGGCCGACGTGCCCGAAC
>CAUZWB010000268.1:0-4084 GCA_963583525.1 Verrucomicrobiia bacterium
TCTTCAACCTAAAGACCGACCCCGCCGAAACCAAAAACCTCGCCGCTACTCAATCCGCAAAAGCAAAAGCCCTCCGCGAAAAACTCGATGCGTGGCGAAAAGAAACGGACGCCAAAGCGCCCATCAAAAATCCCGACTGGCGGCCACGGAAAAAATAGCTGAATGGTTTCCCGTACTCGGGTCGCCGAGGAGTATGCTAACTATCAGCCTTACCCTCTAATTTTTTTAAAGTAATTCCATCATTTGTACGCCACATTGTGAGACCATTTGCTCCTCCGCCTGAAACTACTGCTGCAGCTGCGCTCGGACTTGAGAACTCGGCGTCGCGAGTAAAAACTAAATAATCTCCTTGACCAGCAAGTGTTCCATCGATGGATAAATCATTACGGAGCTTTACAACAAATGAATGTCGGACAGGTGCCGACGGTCTTAGTTCCTTAACTGCTTGGGAACCTGCAAAGACAACAAAGCCATCCTCAGTTCGTCGACCATTCGCCTTTAGGCCTTTTATCTCACATACCAAATGATTTGCTGGACCCGCAACGACATCTGTTGCCTGTGGACGTGGTGTAAGGATGTCAGAACCAAGCACAGGAAGCAGTTGCCGAATTTTACCAAGAAAAACCTCCATCTCCTCCCTATCTGATTCCGGAAGTTTCGATCCACTCGTTTGCGAGTTAACCACTTGAAACCTGTCAGCTTCCTGGGCGCCAACGATTAAACGTCCTTCCAAGTATCGAATATGGGATTTAGTGAGGTTTTCATCTTTGCTGACAAATACAATCACGTGAATCCAGAAATCTTTAGCTCTATGCTGCTTCAGGCGATCACGAATAACTTCAGCCTCACCTATGTAGCAAGCCGGACTCCCCTCGTTTGGATCCGTCCCAATGAGGATATAGACTCCTGGTTTTTGCAACTCTTCTCGCGCCAGCAGTTCATCGAGGTCAGTCCTTGGGGCTGCCACCGCCTTGCCACTCCAGTTTGAAATCTCACCTGTCCGCAGACGCTTAGGATCACCGTTTGCTAGAAAGAGTTTAATCGTGGCAGTACTCATATTGCTCCTTTTCCGGCGTGTTACTTCAACGCATCCAAAACTTCCTGAATCAGCTTCATGTCGCGGCCGCGGCTTTTCCAGCTGTTCTCGCGGAGGAGGGTGATGAATTTTTCGTCGCCGGCTTTGGCCTGCATTTTTTTAACGAGCTCGGCTTGGTTGAGCTTTAGCTTTTGCGAGGCGAAGAGGGCGAAGGCGTTGATGCTTTGTTGGGCTTGCATCTCGGGGTTGGGCGCTGAGGGGCCGTCGGTGATTTTGAGTGCCCACTTAAATCCTTCGACGAGGTGCTTGTGGTACATTTCGTTTTCCCAAGTAGAATTATTATGGCCGAGGTTGGTGAAGAACACGCGGCCTTTGCCGAAGCTACGCACCCAGCACACTGGCACATGGTAGGGCATTTGGGGTTTGCTCTTGGCCATATTCAAGCTGAAGAGCACACGCACAGAACTCGGCTCGAAATTATTATACTGATAAATCTCGTCTTTCCACATGAACTCCTTACCCAACATTGCCACTGTGGGATGGTTGGGTTCATGGTTTAAAAAGCCGTTCGTGCTACCGCCACCCCAAGGATGTCCCGCAAAGCTGCCGTTGATCATCGATACGTAACCTTTGTACTGCTTAAAGGTATCCGCTGCACTATGCGTGCCTACGAAAGCCTTGCCCGACTTGATGAAATCCATCAGTGCATCTCGCGGATCACCGGCAGGAAGCAGCATGCCGGTGGTGTAGAAAAAGATGCCGTCAAACTGTTTGAGATTGTCCCGCGTGATGGACTTAATGGCGTCCTGCGAATTAACCGTGGTGAACACACCACTCTTCTTACCAATGGCCGCAAGAGTTTTTTCTGCTAGGCACAGCCCTTCCTTGGGCCGTCGCACAACACCGTGGGTAAACCCGCGTGATTGAGTGATCACGAGGATCTTTTTCGGCGCGGCCTGTGCCGGTTGCGATTGCAGCATCAACCCGCCCAAGGCGGCCATCGTGAGAAAACGGAATGTGTATTTCATTGGAGTAATTTTCTGACTCGTCTAGTGAAACGCAAATTCAACAGGGAAACGCTGCGCGGTCAAGACATCACATCCGCAGCCAGAAATGAGTCTCTTTTCCGCTCGCCAAACCCTACGTGTTGTGAGACATTTTGGCGCGCATTTAGCCCTGATTTTTCACGGGGCAATATGGCACCACTTTCGAATGGCTACTGAAAAAAACAGCTTTTTTGACCGGATTGTCGGGCGGATTGATCAGCTTGATGCCGATGGGTTGCAAACGGTGGTGCAGCGGTTGGCGCGGGAGCGGGACTTTTTAGGGACGCTTTTTGACACGATTGAGGATGGCGTGGTGGTGCTGGATTCCAAGGCGCACATTTCGTGGCACAACCAATCTGCCGAGCATTTGCTGGGGCTGCCGCTGGCGGAAACGGAGGGGCGCGCGATTGCCGATTATTTACCGGGGCTCGATTGGGCGGACCTCTGCACCAGCGCGGCGAGCGACAGCCTGACGGTCACGCGGCATGAGCTGGAACTGACGTATCCGATCCGGCGTTTCCTGCGCGTGTACACCGCGGCATTGGTGGGCGAAGGCTCGAGCGGGTTGGCAGTGATTGTGAATGATGCCACGGAGCAACAGCAGCAAACATTCGAAGTGATCGAAAGCGAACGCGTGGAGGCGCTCACGCTATTAGCCGCGAGTGTGGCGCATGAGATTGGAAATCCGCTCAACGCGCTGCACATCCATTTGCAGTTGATGGAGCGCGAGGTAAAAAAACTGAAGGCGACAGACGCGGATGACCCCGACGCGCAGGCAAACTTTGCGGCGGCCGTCAACAAGCTCGATCGTTTCCTCGATATTTCAAAAGGCGAAATCAACCGGCTTGATTATATCATCAGCCAATTTTTGCAGGCCATCCGCCCCACACGTCCGGAGCGCAAGCCGGTTTCGCTCAACGACATCGTGCTGGATACCCTCACGGTGCTCGGGCCCGAGATCGAAAACCGCGGCGTGATGCTGGAGGAAAACTTTGCCGACGAACTCCCCACCGCGCCGCTTGATGCCGCGCAGGTTCAGCAAGCGCTCGTGAACCTCATCAAGAACGCCATCCAAGCCATGACGCACGGCGGCACGCTTTCGCTCACCACGCTCGCTGATGCCGACGGCGTGTGGGTGCACGTGGCCGACACCGGCGGCGGCATCGCACAGGAAAAAATCAACCGCATCTTCCAGCCGTATTTCACGACCAAGGAAAAAGGCACCGGCCTCGGCCTGATGATTGTGCAGCGCATCGTGCGCGAACACGGCGGCCGCATCGAGCTCGAGAGCCACACTGGCGAAGGCGCCACTTTTCGTTTGTGGTTTCCATTGACCGAACAACAACCGCTGCGGCTGACGGGCGGCGAAGAAGAAAACCATGCTTAAACCCACTGTTTTAATAGTCGATGACGAGAAGCCCACGCGGGAAGGACTGCGCGCGGCGTTGGATGACCGGTACGATGTGTACCTTGCCGAAGACGGCGAGGGCGCGGTGCGGTTGCTGGAAGAGGACGCGTTTGATGTGCTGCTGACGGATTTGCGCATGCCTGGCGTGGGCGGACTGGATTTGATTAAGCGCGCCAAATCACTGAGTAAGCCGCCGATTTGCATTTTGATGACTGCTTACGGCAGCGAGGAAATGGCTGTGGACGCCATGCGGCAGGGCGCGGATGACTACATCGCGAAGGGGCGATTGCAGATTGATGAGCTCGAGATGCGCATCGCGCGCGCGTTGCGGTCGAATAAACTGGAATCAGAAAACCGCGAGCTGCGTTCGCAGATTGACACGAAGTTTGGCCTCGAGAATATCATCGGCCAATCGCCGGTGATGCAGGAAATTTTTGAAATCGTCCAACAAGTCGCCCCCGCGCGTGCGAGTGTGCTCGTGCTCGGCGAAAGCGGCACGGGCAAGGAACTCATCGCCAAGGCGATTCACAACCTCAGCCCGCGCGCCAAGCAGCCGATGGTCACCGTCCATTGCGCCGCGCTCTCGCCGACGCT
>CAUZWB010000269.1:0-4070 GCA_963583525.1 Verrucomicrobiia bacterium
ACGGCTAAAAATCTTTTACTCGCGCCGCATCAAGCCGCGTTTTCAAATGAGACAGGCCGCAAAGTCAGCGCTGCCTGCTCGCAAGCCATCGTGGATTTGATGCACGGTAAACGACCGAAGATGGTTTTGAATCCTGAGGTGTTTGACTCGCCCCAACTGCGGGCCAAGCTCAACTAACCGATGAACCCCCAGTTGCACTTTCCAGCGTTGGGCGAAGTGAAATCCGTGCTCACCGGCCAATTCATTTTTCTGGTGGCCGATTCGGTGGCATACGTTGCCAGTGGTGCGGAGGCGATCCTGCGACCAGTGCTTGCTAATCGAACTGTTACGATTTTTGATTCATTTGAACCCAACCCCAAGCTGCCCGAAGCGGAAGCGTGCGCGACGGCCCTTCGCGAAAGCGAAGCCGATACTATTCTCGCCGTAGACGGCGGCACGGCGATGGATGTGGCGAAGCTGGCCAATTGGCTCGTGGCACAAAACGCAGGTAAAGAGGAAATCTTACGCGGCGAATGGGTGGCGCCTCAAGCGCCGTTGCCGCTCACTGCCCGTGCCCACCACCGCGGGCACGGGCAGTGAGGCGACGCATTTTGCGGTGGTTTATGTGGATGGCCAAAAACATTCCGTTGCGCATCCGCTAATGCGGCCGACGGTGGCGGTGGTGGACGGTTCGCTCACGGCGAGCTTACCACCGATGCTCACGGCGCATTCGGGGCTGGATGCTTTGTGCCAAGCGATCGAATCGATTTGGGCGATTGGCGCGGACGATGCGGCAGAGGCGGCGGGGCGGTTTGATGCGTTGGTGAAGGCGATTGGTTGTTCCACAAGTCTGGCGGAAGCGGGCATCACGGAAGCCGCGCAGGTGGAACGCATTTGCACCACGGTTAATGTGGAGCGGTTGGCGAATAATCCGCGGTGCTTGACGCCGGAGGATTTGCGCGGATTGTTGCAGTAGCTTCTGCCGGCAAGATGCCGACAGCACTTTTTAGTTTCCGGCGGCGGTGGCGACTTGTTCGTTGAGGAGTTCCCAGCCGCGTTCGAGGAGGTCTTCGCGGGTGAGTTCGCCTTTGTCGCATTTTTCCACGAGGACTTTTTGGGCGAGGTAATCGGCGTTCACAATGCCGGCGCGGCTTTGGAGCATGCGCCACGATTTGCGGCGCTCGATGTGGAAGAGCACCATTTGCCGGCTGACGGTGTAGTATTTCATTTTGCCATTCACCTCAGCCTTGAAGTACACGCCCCAGTCGGGGACGTAGGCGCGATGGGTTTCGTCAAACACGCGGCGATAAATGACATCCTGTTGCGTGATGGCAGTGAGTATGTTGTCCATATGAATGAACTCGGCGGCTTGGGCCTCGGGGATTTCCTTGAGGTGCAGGCGGAAGCGCGCTTCGGTGAGGGCCCAGTGGGCGACGGTGTAGTTGTATTTGTCGCCGGTGGAGGGGAATTTGGCTTCCCACCAATCGCGTTTGATGGAGGGGTTGCCTTTGAGCTCGAAGCCTTCCTGCATGGTTTCGCCGGCGCGCGGGTTGTAAATAAATTCCGGCATCCCGCGGCTGTCGCGAATCATCCGGGCTTGGTCGTTGCTCATGTTATCCGCCACGCCGTGCTCGGGTTGGCAGGTGGTGTAGCACTGGAAAAACGCGGTGCCGCGATATTCGAGGCCGTCGAGCATCGCCTTGTAAACTTTGGCTGAGTTGGCCATGGAAACCTGCGCGACGTAGGGCGAGCCGTGGCCGGCGGTGAAGGTTTCGGCAACGCTCTTTTTCTCAACGAGCTTGCCTTGGGAAGCGACGCCGAACTGATTCATGTCGTAACCGCCGAGCATATTGGAACTGTCGGAGTTTTGGCCGCCGGTGTTGGAGTACACCTGCGTGTCGAGCATCAGCATCAGCACATTGGGTTTGTTTTGCAAAACCACTTTGGAAACATTTTGGAAACCAATGTCGCCCATCGCGCCGTCGCCGCCGATGGCCCATACCTTGGGCATCTCGCGCACTTCCTGATCGGTCATCTGCGTGTCATCGAGGTGAGTGATCTCAAAATATTCGCGCTCGCTGCTCACGCCATCCTCGCGCTCGAGCAGCGCGGTGGCTAAACGCTCGGGCGCAACCGAACGCCGCGCGTGGTTGAGCATCGACGACTCGCCAAAGAGCCAGCTAATGGTGGTGCCATCCTGAAAGAGCGAATTCATCCACGGATACGGATGCGGATTGGATGGCGGCGTGGAGCCGTACACCGTGTTGCAGCCGGTGTGGGCGCCCATGTACATCACGCTCATGCCGTTGGCGTGCTGGCCGTCGATGGCTTGGAGGTCACGGTGGTTGAAAGCGTCCTGCCGCAGCACGGCAATAAGCGCGTCGATGAGTTCGGCATCGGCAATCTCGCCGTGCGCTTCGAGGCGATGATCGGTGTCGGCGTCATTCTCGCCGCCGAGCCCCATCACCACGTGGGCGAGACTGCGTTTGTAAAGATTGTATTCCTCCTCGCTGCGTTCCTTGAGCGCCGCGAGCTTGGCCGCGCCGTTGGATTCCAGTTCGTTGGCCTTCTCGCGCAAGCGCGCGGCTTTGCTGTGATATATCGGCCGCATATACGCCTCGGTGACGGAAGCCACCGCGCGCAGTATGCTCTTCTCGCCGCAACCGGCGCACGCGCCATCGCCGCTCACCATCGCCTCGTAATTGCGACGCACCATCAAATGATTTCGCAGCGCCGCTTCGCGCGAGGCTTCGGGCGTGTCGTCGTTGTACAGGCCGAGGTATTTCTGGCTGGTGTCGGGCAGCAACCGGCTGAACACCTGCGCGCTGGTCAGCTCAGCGTTGAGTTCCGGTGTCTCGGTAACCATGCGCAGCGCGTCGTGATCGCCACAAACCTGCACGCACTCGCCGCAACCTTTGCAGAGATCGGAAACAAAAATTGAAAAGATGCCGCCGTTGCCGGGGCTCTTTTTCTCCACGCTGCGATAAATGGCGGAGACATCATTATACGCCAACGGCAGTTTATCGATAATCGTCATAAACTCCGCACGCGCGCTTTCATCGATGGTGGTGAGTTGATCCACTTCCGAACGCAAAATATCCTTGAACGGTTCCTTGCCCTTGCTCGCAACATTCTCGTTCATCCGCGCGCGGCAGCGATCGTCGAGACCCTGCACTTCGTTGAGCAACGCCTTTTGCGCTTCCTTGTCGCCGACATAATTTCGAATGGCCGTGACCAAAACCGTGCTGAGGTCCTGCGCGGTATTCGGCAGCGCGGTGTCCGGGCAGGCGGTGATGCACTCCATACACTGGGTGCAATTTTCCGCGATAAAAACCGGCGTCTCGCGGCGGGCCACATATTTGCTCTGCGTGGCGCCACTGCCTGCGCTCATCACGCCCACGCTGGCGAAGGCACCGGCGGGTTGGTGGTAGCCGAGGTCGTTGCGGAACTCGGAATCAAATTTCTCCATCGTCTGGAACGGCGCGCGTTCCTGTTCTTCGGGCATCGCGCAGCTGGGGCAACCGCTGGAGCCGCAACCGGCGGTGGCGGGCATTTCGATATCGGCGGCGGTGTGCGGAGCGAGCATCGGGTTGCGCATGCTCGAAGTGTCGGCGTCTTCAATTTCGCCGTATTGAATTTCCACCACACGCTCAAAGCCGCCGAGCATCACTTTCATATTCGACTCCACCACGGCCTTGCCGAAGCGGCCAAACTTTTTCTTGTACTGATCGTGCACGATTTGGTGGTATTCCTCCTCGCCGATGTTGTGGTCCTTGAGAAAACTGGAGACGCGGAAGAATGCGCCGAGGAATGAGTTGCCCTGCATGCGCAGTTGGAGGTCGGCGCGGCTGGTGGCATCGCGGGCAATATCAAAACCGGGCAGGATAAACACGCGGATGTTGTTCTCTTTAATAAACGCGCGATGATGGGCGGGGATGCGTTGCCACGCGGTCTCGGGCGTTTCGCTTGATTCCCACACGAGGCTGCCGCCCTTGTTGATGCCTTCGAGCGGGTTGGTGTGCGTGAAGGCTTTGGGATCACAACAGAGCACCACATCCACGTGGTTGAGCTCGCAGTTCACAAGAATGCGC
>CAUZWB010000270.1:0-4068 GCA_963583525.1 Verrucomicrobiia bacterium
AAAAAATATGACTCCGGATTTCATTGCGCCCGACCGCCAATGTGCGCATATTGACCCAACGCCTTCCCCCATCACACGGCGGAAGTCTCTTCAGAAATGAAAATTGGAAAACGGATTTTGCTGATGCTCGCGGCCCTTGCGACCGTGGCACTTTCGGCGGCGGAGAAAAACATCGTCTTCGTCATCGCCGATGACCTCAGCCCCACGATCGGCTGCTACGGCGATATGACGGCGGTGACGCCCAATATCGATCGACTCGCCGCCGATGGCACCCTCTTCCGCTACGCCTTCGCCACCACCGCCAGTTGCAGCGCCAGCCGCTCGGTCATTCTCAGTGGGCTGCACAATCATCGCAACGGCCACTACGGCCATCTGCACTCGTTCCACAAATTCAGCAGCTTCCCGTGGGCAAAAACCCTCCCCGTGCTGCTCGCCAAAGCCGGCTACCGCACCGCGCGCGCCGGCAAACATCACAACGGCCCGGAAGACATTTATTTCTTTGAAAAAAAAATCAAAGCCAACAGCCGCAGCACCGTCGAGATGGCCAACAACTGCGAAGCGTTTATAAAAGCCGACGACAAAAATCCATTCTTTTTATACTACGCCACCAGCGATCCCCATCGCGGCGGCGGCGATGCCAACGAGCTGCCGCACAAACCCAATCGTTTCGGCAACAAACCCAACAAAGGCGCGTACCCCGGCGTGAAGGAAGTTTTTTATGACCCCGCCAAAGTCACCGTGCCGCCGTTCCTGCCGGATACGCCTGAGACGCGCGCCGAGCTGGCGCAGTATTATCAAAGCACCTCGCGCGTGGATCAGGGGCTCGGGCGGCTCATGGAAATTCTCAAGAAAAACGGCAAGTGGGAAAACACGATACTCATTTTCACCAGCGACCACGGCATGGCCTTTGCCGGCGGCAAAACCACCGTGTACGAAGGCGGCCTACGCGTGCCCTTCATTGTCCGCAATCCGTACCAAAAAGAACGCGGTAATACGAACAACGCGATGCTCTCCTTCGTGGACATCGTCCCCACGCTGCTCGACTTCGCCGGCGGTTACGACGCCAAGACCGGCGCCGCCAAACCCGAACTGGCAATGATGCCCGCCGGTCGCGGCACCAAAAAGGGGCCGTACAAATTTCACGGCCGCTCATTCCTCCCCATCCTCGCCGAGAAAAATCCGAAGGACTGGGATCGCATCAACGCCAGCCACACCTTTCACGAAATTCAAATGTACTACCCCATGCGCGTCGTACGCGACCGCAAGTACAAGCTCATTTGGAACATCGCCCACCCGCTGCCCTACCCCTTCGCCAGCGACCTCTGGGCCGCGCCCAGTTGGCAGGCGCAATGGAAAAAAGGGCAAAGCGCCAACTACGGAAAAAAGACCGTGCGCGAATATATCAACCGCCCGCAGTTTGAACTATTCGACATCAGCGCCGACCCCAACGAAGCCGTTAACCTCGCCACCGACGCCAAGTACGCTAAGGTGTTGGAAGAATACAAAGCCAAACTCAAGCAATTCCAAAAGGACACTCAGGATCCGTGGATACTCAAGTGGAGCTACGAGTAGGGAGAAATGACCCAGACCGGCGGGAATAACCAAGGCCTAAAACCCAATGGCCCAATAATGCTCCAAACCATATTGGGTCATTGAAATTTGGGCATTTCCCACGGGTTGTTCCCACTTTATTAACACATCATTTCCTCAAAATATCCCTGTTTTTACGGGGTTTTCTGGCGCTGTGTGGAAAACCCTTGAGGTTGTCAACAGGCCTCCTGCTTCACTGTTTGGCACTCAAATTGCTGTGTAACCAATGCAATGAAAAACATGGCACCTATTGATATTTTTTTCCTGTGCCTCACCGCCGGTACCGCTGCCTTTGCAGTCGTGTGCGTGGTGCTGATGAGCACGTGAAGCCGAGTGCTTTATGAAAACCGATCGTCCGTCCACGGGTCGGCGGTGTTTGAATAGCCGCGCACTTCCCAGAAGCCGAGGATGTCGCGGTCGAGAAAAATGATTTCGCTGACCCACTTGGCGCCTTTCCACGCGTAGAGCTTTGGGATAATCACCCGCGCCGGGCCGCCGTGTTCGGTGGTGATGGGGGCGGCGTTCCACGTGTGGGCGATAAGGGTGTCGTCGTCCATCACGGCATCGAACGTGGTATTGGTGGAGTAGCCGTCGTGGCCTTTGTAAAAAACGTGGGTGACTTCGTCCTTGGGTTTTACCAATTCAGTAAGCGTGAAAAATGAAACACCGCGCCATTCCATATCGTACTGGCTCCAAGTGGTGACGCAGTGGAAATCGCTGGTGTCGGCGAATTGTTCGAGCGCCACAAATTGCTCCCAATCGAGCGTCACCGGATTTTCCACAAGCCCGTGAATTTTCAACCGCCAATCCGCCCGCGCCACTTCCGGCTGAATGCCCATATCGAGCACCGGAAAATTCGCCACCTCCCGCTGCCCCGGCGGCAACCGATCCGTGGAACGCACCACGCGCTGCGCCCGCCCCGCGCGCTTCGCCGCCCAGCGTTCTTTCGCGGCAATGTATTTATCCTTCATCGGTTAGCTTGGGTTCCCCGCGCGCGCCGTGCCAGAAACGGTGGATGGTGACGGCGGCGTTGATTTCATCTACTTCGTAAATTATCAGATATGATTTGAAAACTAGATAACGGACATTGGGAGCCTCTTCGGAATCCAACACCCGGCCACGAAGCGAATGCGTGGCCAAGCTTAACGCATGGACAATAAGTTTGTTGCCGAATGAAATGGCGACTATGGGATTATCTTGCGCGATGT
This sequence comes from Verrucomicrobiia bacterium, assembly GCA_963583525.1. GTDB lineage: Bacteria > Verrucomicrobiota > Verrucomicrobiia > Limisphaerales > UBA1100 > JACNJL01. The sequence goes on from CAUZWB010000270.1 coordinate 2,799, forward strand.
ATTCGACAATGGCTTTCAAATCCACACGGGCAGCCGGGGAAATGATTACCCGTTTGCCCATTTGGGTATTTCCTTGCGCACCTCCTCAATGGGAATGCCCTTGCCTTGCTCAAAATCCTTTTGGGACTGGCGAATGCTCGCAAGCAATTCCTGCTTCTCGGTTTCATCAATTGGAATCGCGCTGGGAAGACCCACTTCCTTTCCGGCAATGTCGCCTGCCGCCACAAAAACTACTTGATCCAAAATGTCGTCCATCGTGGCCTCGTCTGGCATTTTCCCAACGGTTTCGAGCACCTGAGCTTTAGCGGTCATAGTGGGGAGATATTGCCTTAAAAAAGGCGGACTGGCAAGAGCGTCATTTCAGGCGTACTTGATCGCCGGGTTTGAGGATGGTCTTGGCCGTGGCTTGAATTGTTTGCGCTCCACGGATGACCTCAACGGCGCGATTGGCAGTCTGGATTTGGGCAACATCGAGCCCCTTTTCCCACGGTACTTTTTGGCTCACGCCGGTGGTGGTGTCGATGACGGTGACGGCGCCTTTTTTGAAGGCGGCGCCGGCGATGTCGAAGGTGGTATTGATAGCGGTTTTGGTGACTGCGCCGCCGACTTTGAGGGTGGTCTCAGCGATTGCGCCGGTGGTTTTGAGCGTGTAAGTGGCAACGGTTTTGCAACCGGTGACGGCGGCTAACGCACAGAAAATTAAAATGCGGGCGGTCACGGAGTGGTGGAGGAAATAAAACGCAGCACGTCACCCGGTTCGAGAAGGGCTTTGCTAGTGCCGTCAAGTTGTTCGTCGCCTCGTTCGATTTTGCACGGGCCGGGCGGGCGATTGAGTCCGGCGGCACGGCGGGCGGTGTACACGGTCATTCCTTCGCGCCACGGCAGTACTTTTTGCAGGCCGGTTTCGGGGACGAGTACGGTGATAATTTGTGGCTCGGCGGCTGCTTCGCCGCCGGGGTTAGTCACCACATCCACCGCCAAGCCGACGGCAGCGTTTTGCGCGCCGGCCACGGGATTGCCTCCGGACGTGATGGTGCCCGTTGCAAATCTCACCACAGTTTTGCAACCCATCGCTGAAAAAATCAGCAACAGGCCGAGTGCACCGTGGCAAACGATGCGTGTTACATGGTGCAAACCAAATCGCGCTCGGGCACGATGCCCCAGCGTTCGCTAACCTCCTTGTGCCCGGGCTGCAAGCCCCAGCGATCGGGTAACGGCTCCGGGCCGTCGAAATTCGGATTGGCGCCTTTCAGATCCATGCAACCGGCGT
>CAUZWB010000271.1:0-4066 GCA_963583525.1 Verrucomicrobiia bacterium
CAGAGCATCAATCCCAACAGTATCTTTTTCATTGTTTTTCGTAATTAGTTTTTGGTGAATTCCTTTGGGACGCTGCCATCGCCGGTTGCCTTGCCGCCGAGCATCCACGCGAGGTTGAAGCGCGCGACGGTGGAGCCGCCTTTGGGGCCGCCTTCGAAGTGATGGAAAATCATGCCCTCGCTCACCGTGCCCGGACGGCCGGAGGTGATCGACGAGTACGCGTGGGTGCCGGCGAACACGAGCCGCTTGATGGGCCACGTTTTGCCGCCGTCGAAGCTGGCCCACACGGTGCCGTGATTGCGGCCGCTCGGGCTGTCGCAATTGCTGTAAATTAAAATGTCGCGCCCGCGCACCGGCAGTCGCGTGAGGCCGCCCATGCAGCCGTAGTTGGTGTTTTGCGGTCCATCGGGCAGCGCCTTGCAGAAGGTGAGGTTTTTCCAAGTCATGCCGCCGTCGGTGCTGGTGGCGGTCCAACGCCGCCGCGGGTTGGCCCCCTCCTCTGCCCAGTGACGGCGGGAGTTGTAATAAATTGTCCCATTGGCCAACTCCGCCAACGTCGCCTCGCCCGTGCCGTAGGCGGGGAAGGGGTCGCTCGTCTGCCAAATTTTGCCGCCGTCATCGCTGAAGATGGCGTTGGTGTAATGCTGCGGCCAACGTGTGCTTTCGTTTTTGCCCGCATAAAAACGCGCCGGCCGTATCAACCGCCCTTTGTGTTTCCAGTGCCTCAGCGTGATGCCGTGCTCGTTCATGTGCATCGACGGCATGTTGCCCTTTGAGTCCGGCTTGATTTTAAACTCAATCTGTTTCCACGATTTCCCGTCGTCCGTGCTGCGAAAAACCCGCAATGGTGCCGGCGGATGGCGGTCTTCCACGAAGGCAAGGATTGCGCCCGAGGTTTCATCCACCGTCAGCCCGCCGCACTGAAAGCCTGGCTTCGCGATGACAATTTCCGTTCCCCAAGTTTTCCCGCCATCCTCACTGCGCCGCGCCCGCACGCTGCGAGTGCCAAAGGTGGTCAGCACCGTCCCCTTCAACGTCACCACAACATTGGGCATGCGTTCGTTTTTAAAAACTTGCGTCATCTCCAGTCGCGGCTTGCCAAGAAACGGCTTCAGCGGTCCTTCAACAACAGGTGTGCGCTCGGCGGCGTGGACAAAGCCCGCAAGGCAAATCCCGGCGAGCACAAGTTTGGCATTAATGTATTTCATTGGTCGGGAAAGGATGACGCGCGGTGGGCGGAAGGCAACCTGAAACCGACTGATTAATCGCTCTCGATTTCGTTTCCCTCGGTGCGGACTCCATTGGCCTCAATCGCCTTGCCGGTGGTTTTGCCGATGGAATTGGTGGCGATGAAATTGCCGCGATGTTTGCCGGTGAAACGAATGGCGTGCTTTCCGATGGGCTTCGGTCGCGTGTCATTGAAGGTGCAGCCGGTGACGATGACGTGGCTGCAGTCCGTGGCGTCGATGCCGGCGGACGCGCCGTTGAGGAATTGACTGCCGGAGATGTTGATGCGTTTGCAGTCTGCCAATTCCAAAAGACCGGCGAGGCCCGGCTGGCCGGCTTCGGTTTCGTCGTGGATGCCGCAGCCGGTGAAGGTGATGTCCGCCGAGCGCACGAGGCGCACGCCGGTGCCGTACTTGGGTGTGTGGCGGCGGAAGGTGTTGCCGCTGATGTTGATGAGGCGCGAGTCCTCGATGAGCAAATTCCGATGTTCGCAGGAGTAGATGGTGTTGCCGCTCAAGGCGATGCCGTAGCAGCCGGTGAGGTGCACGTTATTTTCCTGGCTGCCGATGATGTTTCCGGCGATGGCAAAGAGTCCCGGCGGGCGCGATTCGTCGGGCTTTTCCTTGATGCGAATATTCGCGCCGCCGGGCGAGCCGGTGGCTTGGATGGTGTTGGACGCGATGGTCACCTCGTTCACGCTTGCGCCTTCGGCGGTGGTGTCGATGTAAATCTCCGCAGTCGGCTCCGTCTCGGTCTTGTGCGATTTGTGGTTGTTGTACTCAATGTCGTTGCCGGTGATTTGCAAGTTGCGCACCTCCGACCGCTCCAGCCGAATCCCGCCCAGCCGGTTATAACTAATGTGGCTGCTGGCGATATTAATCTGGTGCAAATTCACGCCATCAAGAAATACTCCCACGCCGGTGTTAAAATAAATATGGCAATGCGAAATGAGCACATTGCGATTGCGCTCGATGAGATGAATCCCGTGCCGGCAGCGCGTCACCAACACGCCCTCGAACACCGACTGCATCGTCTGGATTAGCTCAAACCCATCCGCCTCCGCATGCGCGCCCTCCACCTCTATATTGCGAATCGTCGGCAACCGCTGATGCGTCGCCACATTGCCTTGGCGACTGGCCGGGTCGCCCGTGCCCCCGTGCATGCCAATAATCCGAAACGCCGGCCCCTTGCCCGCCATCACAATCCGCGCCGTGCCGCCCGTGCCATCAATCCCCAACGGCCCCTGCGCCGCCAGCCGCACCTCAATCGGCCGCGTAATCCGATACGTCCCCGGCGGAAAATGCAGCACGCCGTCCCCGTCCTTCAACGCGTGCCCAATCGCCTCCGTATCATCCGCCTTCCCGTCGCCCGCCGCCCCAAATCGTCGTACATTGCTCATGCCGAAAACCGTGCCCGCGCAGCCCCACCCTGTCAACGCCTCGGCGAGCCAATGGTCACCCCTGGCAAAGCACTTTTCAGGCGTTGGATTCGATGTTCGTTGGGTTCGATTCCCAAAACACATCCCATGCAGTGATTGTCATTCATGGAGCCACCAGCAAGGCGATTTCGTGCAGATGTTTGGCGGAGAAAAGGTGCAGTCGATTGCCTTCGCGCCAAGGGCTGACGAGCCCGTCAGGGCTTTTCCAATTGGCGAAGCCTCTCGCGTGGCACTGGAAGGTTTTCAAATCGGTCGGGCTGCTGAAAATCCTAGTCATCTGTGTTCAATCCCCATCAACGTTTCTGCCGAAAGCGCCCCGGGGGCAGGCCGAATCGTCTTTGAAAGGCCCGCACCATCACTTCCAAATATTGATAGCCCGTGCGCTCGGCGATGGCGGCGAGGGGGAGATCGGTTTCGATGAGCAGACGGCGGACGTGTTCCAAACGCGCGCGGCGTATCTCAACGGCAGGAGTGCGACCGAGGGCTTGAGTAAAACGATGCTCCAGCGAACGGCGCGACACAAACAACGCCTTTTGCAAATCACTGACCTTCATTGGCTCACGCGCATGGTCACGGATGTGTCGCAACGCAGCGGCCACGATGGGATCACTCACCGCGGCGGTGTCGGTGGATTGTCGCTGCACCACGCCCACCGGCGGCACGTGGATGGGCCGAGCCGGTGCGCGGCGACCGGACATCAAACGATCCAACAACGCCACCCGCCGAGTTTTTCGATTCCGTACCACGCCCCACCTAATTGCCCTTTGCGCAAAATATCAATTTAATTGTGTATTTTTGCAAAGGGTCAACCTATCCCTTTTTCGCGTTTTGAAATTGAAACGGGATCTTGACGCGCATCCAAAACTGCAACTACGAATGCCACGTCGCCTTCGATGCGATAGTAAATCCAGTAGGGAAACCGCTTGGCCGTGAATCAAAACAACTCCTCACGTTGCTTGTGAATTCCAGCCAGCCGATTCAATGAGCTGATGTCAGCCGTGATGGAATCAAAGAAGTACCGCCCAACCCCAGCTTCCTGTTCCTCATAAAACCGAACCCCTTGTTTTATATCCAGTTTCGCAGAAGGCTGGATCCGAACCTGCACTAGAGTTCGTCTTTCATAGATTGCTTAGCGGATTCCCAGTCCTCACTGATAGTTTCGCGGAGTTGCCATTCCTCCTCGCGCGTCGCGAGCACGGCCTCGTGCCAAGTGGGCGGTTCCAGCGTGGCATTCGCGGCAAGCTCGGCCCATAGCTTTTCCATCAAAGCAATTTTTTCACCTTGAGCCAGATTCTGGGTTTCAACATCCGCAGCTGTCATAGACCCAATATCTCGCGAACTTACGCAAACGTCAAGGCTTCGCCCTTTGCGCAAAACATCAATTTAATTGCGCAAATGCTC
>CAUZWB010000272.1:0-4034 GCA_963583525.1 Verrucomicrobiia bacterium
GGATGGGCGATAGTCTCCACGGTTGTCTCCACGGTTGTCTCCACGGTTGTCTCCACGGTTGTCTCCACGGTTGTCTCCACGGTTGTCTCCACGGTTGTCTCCACGGTTGTCTCCACGGCTTGTCCGGCCTCGACCCCCGCGACGATTGTCGCTGCGGTTGCCGCCGCCTCTCCGATTTTCGCCGGCACTGGCCCAGTTTTCCAGTTCGGTGGGCCACGCTTTCCAGACGGCGAGAAACCACACGGCAGCGGTGGCGAAGGAGAGAGCGACTTGGTAGCCCAATCCGGCGGGGATGCCGAGGATGAGGTCGTGTTCTTTTTGCACTTCAGAAAGAAGCGGCCAAATTAACCAGTCCTGATGCAACCAAGCAAGGGACACCACGAGGGCGACGATCAAATATCTCATTTTGGTGGCCTTATTTGGAGGCGGATTTCGCGGGCAAGGCCACAGCGTAAAGATGCGTTTGCGTGCCGATATAAAGCGTGCCATTCGCAACCACGGGGGAAGAGTAAATCGGCACCAGCATGTTGGTCTCAAACATCGGCCCGTCTTCTTTTGGTTTGAAATCCGCCTTGAGCGGCAGGATGGTGAGGTCACCGTCCTCGTCGCCGATGAAGATTTTGCCATCGGCAATGAGTGGGCTGCTCCACATGTGCGCCTTGGTGTCGTACACCCAATGTTCCTTGCCGGTTTTGGAATCGAGGCAGTAAACGTAGCCGGTGTAATCGGCGGCCACGAGCAAGCCGGTGACGGGATCGATGGCGCAGGTGGAAATGGTGCGCTGAATTTTCCGGTAATCCCACACCTTGGCGCCGGTGTCGGCGTTGACGCAGGTGAGGTTGCCGACGCCTTCGCCGTGCTCGGGATCCTGCCCAAGGGCGATGTACACGTGGCCGTTGTGATACGTGGGCGTGGCGATGATTTCGCTGGGGCCATCGGCGGCGGGGTATTTGATGTCGTTGCCGTCCGCATCTTTTTTATGCACGTCCGGCACGCAATCGTATTTCCACAACAGTTTAAACACGTCGTAGCCGTCGGCATCCTTTTCAAAAGTGGTATCAAAGGCATACAACACGCCATCCCCCGCGCCGAAGAATACGGCGTCCTTGCCATTCACCTTGCCCTTGGACGGGCTGGACCAGTTGCAATGCTTGATGGCTTTGCCGATGCCCGCAGTTTCTTCGCCGGCGAGCGTGCCGTCTTTTTTATTGAGCGCCACGATGCAGGGCGCTTGCGGGGCGGGGATGTTGAGGTGGCTCCAGTCCTGCCCGTTGGAGGTGGTGCAGAAAAGTAAATCACCCACAATCAGCACCGACGAGCTGGCGATGTTATGCGGAAATACGCCGAGTTCTTTTCGCATATCGTAAATCCAAATGACATCCGCATCCAAATCCGTCGGCTCAAACGGCGGCTTGCCTTTGTCGGCCATAAACTTGCCTTCGCCTTGGAAGCCCTGATTGCCGTTTTTCATCCCCTCAGTATCGAGACAAAGAATTTCGCAACGGTTGCTGACGATATAAACGCGATTGCCCTCCACCGATGGGCTGGAGCAAATGCCGAGGTATTCCCAATCGCTCACCTTGCCCGCGCCGAGCTTGGGCACCACAAGCTGCCACAGCAGCTCGCCGGTTTTTTCGTCGAGACAATACACATTCCCGCGATCACCGATGTGCCGCTTGTCACGCGGCGTTTCGTTGTTCGTCCCCACAAACACTTTACCGCCGGACACAGTGGTGTTGCCGTACGCCTGACTGCCGAGCTTGGCGGCCCAGCGCACGTTTTTGGTGGTGGCCAAATCGATCTCCTCCGTGCCGCGCACAAATTTGCCGGGGTCAAAACTGGCGGCAATGCCCTTCTCCGGCGAATACAAATTGCCGCCGCCGTTGCGCGACCACACCGGCCAATCCTCGCCTGCCACCAACGCGGCCGACGTTCCGGGGGCGGGTGGGGTGGTGGTTTTGCCGGTCACGCTTGGATCGGGCGTGCCGCCACCGTCGTCGGTCTTGCAATTGGTTTGCGTCATAATGATCGCGGTGGCCGCAAGCACGCTTACGCCACCCATCACGAATAATGATTTTTGATTCATATCTTTGTTAAATGTGTTCAGTTAATTTTTGTTAATCGAAATATTGTCCATGTAAACGCGAAAGAGGCTTTGCGGCGAAAAACCGATGATGCCGGGCGCGCCTTTTTTGTGTGCGTTTTTGTGTTTGACTTCGAGGGTCCACGCCGTTGGCTCCGGATCGCCCTTGGGCCACGCCTTGGCGCGGATGGTGCCGGTGCCGTCGGCCGCGATGTCCACGCGGCTTTTGAGGCGATACCATTTCTTGGGTGACCAGCGGAACGGCACGCTTTGTTTCACGCGCTCGTGATTGCTGCTCACCTCAAGAATTTGTTGATTGCCGACGAGCGTAATAAAGTAACGCTGATTCATCACGCCGATGTTGCCTTTCACGCGGCGGCTGCCATCGGTCATCACGTCGGCTTCGATCGTGTAATTACTGGAATCAGGATCGCCAAAAATCGTGATGGCACGCTGGAATAAAACTCGGTCGAGCGTTTTGGCGAACACTTTGCCGCCGTCCATTTCGCGCACTTCCCATTTGAGTCGCGCGCCCGTCCACGCCAGCGGCGGGTAGGCAAATTTTACGCCATCGGTTTTGTGATCTACCGTGAGCTTGAAGCTTTCAAAATCCTGCGTGTACGGAATTTTCGGCAGGATGCGCCCGCGGAGCAACCCGCTTAACCCGCCTGCGGTGGCCTTGAACGCGCCCGCGCTGCCAACATTTTTTGCTTCAGCGGTGATGGCGTTGTTGCTCACGCCGGCGTTCATGCTGGTTTTCACCTTGGCGGTGGGCGGGATGAATTTCGCGAACTCCGCCGACACGCCGCGTTCCACCACGTTGCCGTTGGCGTCGATGGTGTTGACGGTGAGCTTGATGGTTTGGCCCGGTTTCAATAACACATCGCCGGGAATAATTTGCAGTGCCACCGCTTTGCCTGCGGCGGCTTGGATGGGCGCGGCGGGTAATGTGGCCTTCGGTTTTTGGCCGCTGGCTTTGCCGAAGCAATACAGTTTGGTTTTGGTGTGAATGTAAATTTTTCCGTTCCACGCGACGGGCGAACCGAGGATGCCGCCTTCAAGCTGCGCTTCGCTGACGATTTCCGCGTCGTCATCACCGGGCTTCACCACCATCAATTTGCCGTTCGGAAAGCCGAGGTACAAATGGCCGTCGGCGTACAGCGGTGAGGAATGGATTTGGTCGTTGTTGATTTTTTTGGCGAAAAGTTCCTTGCCGGTTTTAACGTCCACACAAACAAGCACGCCGGTTTTGCTTACTTGATAAACACGGCCATTGGCCAACGCGGGGCTACTGGTGAACATCGCGTGATGCAGTCGCCACAGCTCCCACGCCTTGCCATCGGCGATCTTTAGGTCTTTGTCTTTTAGGATCATCTGTGGCTCGCCGGGCGCGGGGAGTTTTGTTGGGAGCTTGATGCCCACCATTCGGCCTTCGCCGGAGCTGTCGATATTCTCCTTGCCGTGAATGGCGACCAGGATGTTGTCCTGCACCACTACCGAAGCATTCACGCCGCCCTGCGAAAGTTGAAAACGCCAGAGCGGCTGGCCGGTGCGGACGTCCACGCACACTACATTGCCATCGCCCGTGCCGGCATAAAACACGCGACGCGCGCCCACATTGGCGAGCACCGGTGTGGAGAACGAGCTGTCCTTCGGCCCCACGCCCGGCGTGCTGGCCCAAACGGGCACGCCGGTTTTTTTCTTGAAGGCATAAAACCGATCGCGCGCCGGGCCTTGCTTGCCCCAGTAACTCGTCACGCCGCGCACGATGACGAGGTCGCCATCGATCACCGCCGCACCCGTGCGGCCATTGGGAAACGTCAGTCGACCAAAGCGTTCCATCAACGAATATTCCCACTGGATTTTTCCGTCGGCGTTAAAACATTTCACGCCGCCGTTGGTGGTCATTAAATAAATCCAACCGGTCGCCGGGTCGATGGTTGGCGCGCCG
>CAUZWB010000273.1:0-4027 GCA_963583525.1 Verrucomicrobiia bacterium
CTGATTTGGTTAATATAAGGCCAAATGGGGCGATTTGTCGAGGGCGGCGGGAAAATCCTTGCACGCGCGGGCGCGGGGCGGGATGTTGGCGGCGTGCGCACGGTTATTTATCCCGGAAGTTTTGATCCGATCACCAACGGCCATTTGGACGTGATTGAGCGGGCGGCGAAGCTGTTCGATCGCGTCATCGTGGCGGTGGCGGTGAACAGCTCGAAAGCGCCGCTCTTTTCCAAGGACCAACGGCAGGAGCAAATCGCCGAGGCGGTGGCCGCGCTGGGCAATGTGGAGGTGGATGCCTTCGACGGATTGCTGGTGGATTTCGCGCGGGACCAAAAAGCGCAGGCGATCATCCGCGGGCTGCGGGCGGTCTCAGATTTTGAATTTGAATTTCAACTCGCACTGATGAACCGCAAGTTGGAGCCGGGCATCGAAACCATTTTTATGATGCCGCGCGAAACGTACACTTTTCTCAGCAGCAAACTGGTGAAAGAAATCGCGCAGCTTGGCGGCGATGTGAGCGCGTTTGTGTCGCCGCACGTGGAGCGAGCACTCGCGGATTGCCGCAAATAAGGAAGCAGCCATGGCCATTAAGATTTTTTTGGACGAGCTCCATAATGAGCAACTGCACCTCGAAGGTGAACTCACGCCCACCGAGCTGGCGCTGGCGCTGGCCGAGGCCGAGGCGCTGATGCAGCCGGACGGGACGCTCGCGTATGCGCTCACCGCCAGCGAGTCGGATGACACGCTAATTGTCTTTGGCCGGTTGCAAATGGACTTCACCGCCGAATGCGGGCGCTGCCTCAAGCCGTTTACGTTCCCCATAGATTTACCCCAATGGGCCATCGCCCTGCCCCTCACAGGCGACGATGCCATCGAGCAAAACGACGGCAGCGTGGACTTGACTCCGTGGCTGCGTGAAGATATTCTTCTCGGCCTTCCACAGCATCCGCTGTGTGGTTCCGCGTGTGAAGGGCTGGTTTTCAAACAGGAAACCCCGCCCCCAGCCGTTGAGGAACCCTCCGAAGACTGGAGCAAGCTGGATGACTGGAAGCAACCAAAGAGTTAGGAAAACCGATGGCCGTACCAAAACGCAGAACCTCACGCAGCCGGCGCCGCAAGCGCTTGGCCTCCAATAGCGCGCTCACGCTGCCCCAAATCCAGCACTGCCCGCAGTGCAGCGAGGCCACCCAAGCGCACCGCGTGTGCCCGAGCTGTGGCTTTTACAAAGGCCGCCAAGTGCTCACCATCAAGGGCCAAAGCTAACCGTTTCCCGCCGGCAACGGCCGTTCATTGATGAGCGAAGAAAACAAGCTGCAAGGCTGCGCCATTACCGGCGTTGGCTCATACGTCCCCGAACGCATTCTCGCCAACGCCGAGCTGGAGTCGATGGTCGACACCACCGACGAATGGATCACCTCCCGCACCGGCATCAAGCAACGCCGCATCGCCGCCGAAGGCGAGCACACCTCCACCCTCGCCACGCACGCTTCGCGCAGAGCCCTCGCCCAAGCCGGACTGGATGCCGCCGAACTCGACCTCATCATCGTGGCCACCATCACGCCCGACATGCCCTTCCCCGCCACCGCCTGTCTTGTGCAAAAAGAACTCGGGGCCACCAAGGCAGCCGCATTTGATTTGGAAGCCGCCTGTTCCGGATTTATTTACGCCCTCGAAGTGGGCCGCGCTTTTATCGCCAGCGGCATTTATAAAAATGTTCTAATTATTGGCGCGGAAAAACTTTCCTCCATCATCGACTGGGAAGACCGCAACACCTGCGTCCTCTTCGGCGATGGCGCCGGCGCCGCCGTGCTCCAACGCCGCGACGGCGCGCGCGGCGTGCTCGCCACTCGCCTCGGCAGCGACGGCAACAAAGCCGACATCTTAGCCATGCCCGGCGGCGGTTGCCGCCAACCCGCCACCGTCGATTCAGTGAACGAGCGCATCCACTTCCTCAAAATGGAAGGCAGGGAAGTTTACAAAGCCGCCGTCAACGCCATGACCGCTGCCGCCAAGGAAGTGCTCGAAACCAGCGGCCTGTCCATTGAGGACATCCAGTGCATCATCCCGCACCAAGCCAATCAACGCATCATCAGCGCCATCGGCAGCCGCCTCGGCGCGCGCGAGGATCAAGTTTTTGTAAACCTTCAAAAATACGGCAACATCTCCGCCGCCAGCGTCGCCGTGGCGCTGGACGAAGCCCTGCAAACCGGAAAAATAAAACGCGGCGACAAAATCCTAATCATCGCCTTCGGTGCCGGATTAACGTGGGGCGCCACCGTTTTAGAGTGGTGATCTGGTAGGGACACGTTTCCGCGTGTCCACGGACGTGCAAAGCGCGTCCCTACCCGAAACCATCTCCCAATAGTTGCTTTTTCCTTGTTTGGGCGGTAAGCTTTTGGAGACATGGAAACGATGCCGCCAGCACCGCCGCCACCCGCCGAAGCCGCACCGGCGGCTCCCCCCGTCCCTGCCGCACCCGAGGCGGCCGCGCCGCCGCCGCCGCCGGGAATGCAAATTGCCGTCCCACCGCCTGCACCCGCACCCGTTGAAGAAGTCGCGCCACCGCCCGCACCGGTTATCGCTGAGCCCACCGCCGTGCCGCCGCCCGCGCCAGTAGTGGAAATTGCCCCGCCACCGGTTGACCCTACCGCTACGGAAATGGCTCCCCCCGCTCTCGCAATTGAAGTTGCCCAGCCCGAACCCGCCCCGGCGATCGAAGAAATCCCTACCGAACCTGAGCCAAACCCCGAACAGCTTTCAGTCCAAGTCGTGCCGTTGAGCGAACGCGAACGCGATTCCAAAGGCGGCATCCTGCTCACCGAGGATGAGGACATCAGCCTGCGTTATCCCGCCGGCATGCTCCTGAAATCCGACGAAAATTCTGAATGCTGGAATGGACTCGAGGAGGATATGTCCATCAAGAATGATGACCTTCGGCTCTTCGATTTAATTTTGCAGGATGCCATCAACGAAGATGTGGCCGACCTCCACATCAAGGAAGATCACTACATCCACTTCCGCATGAGCCGCGGCCTGCGCGATCGGGATTGGCCCAAGCCCACCCGCAAATGGATCGAAAAAATTATTTTCCACATGTGTCCCGAGCATTTCGTGGAGAAATTCAAGGAAGACCGCGAGGCGGATTTTTCCTATTTCGACCCCAAGTTTGGTCGCTTCCGCGTCAACGTTTTTTCCCAGTGCAGCAAATGGGCGATCGCGATGCGGTACGTCAAAAACAATCTGCCGCCGATCGAAAAGCTGGGCATCCATCCGATCTGCCTTCAACTCGCCGAGGCCAAGCGTGGGCTCACGCTGTTGGCGGGTATCACCGGTTCCGGAAAATCCACCACCATGGCCGCGATGGTGATGCATCTGAACAAAAATTTCCGCAAACACATCATCACCATTGAAGACCCCGTGGAAATGGTGTTTGAAGATGAACAATGCGTCATCGAGCAACGCGAAGTGGGCCTCGATACCATGAGCTTCCAACGCGCCCTCAAGAGCGCTCTGCGCGAAGATCCCGATATGGTGCTGGTGGGCGAGATGCGCGACGCCACCTCCATCGGCGCCGCCTTGCGCGCGGCGGATACCGGCGCGATGGTGCTCTCCACCGTGCACACCCGCACGGCAGCTTCGGTGCCGGGCCGCTTGCTGGACTTTTTTCCAGAGGAAGAACGCGAGATGCAGCGCAAAAAATACGCGGAAGTCATCGTGGGTGCTGTCGCCCAACGGATGTGCCCCACCATTGATGGTGGCATGTGTCCGGCGCAGGAAGTGATGATCGGCACGCCGTTGGTGAAGCAGAAAATTTTTGATGGCGAGCTTAACCGACTCCCCGCGTGCATCGATGCCTCGGAGGATGACGGCATGTTCAGCTTCAACCGTTGTATGTTCAATCTCGTGGAGGAAGGCAAGATTACCAAAGAGGTCGCGCTGGCCAACGCCACCAGCCCGCAACAATTGGAGATGTGGTTTCAGGGAATTCAAATCAACACCGGCATCGTATAAAACTCACTTCGTTTTA
>CAUZWB010000274.1:0-4026 GCA_963583525.1 Verrucomicrobiia bacterium
TTTGCAGCGCTCGAGCCGTTGCAATGCGCGACCAAACTCATCGTACATCAGCGCCATCTTCAAGCCAAATGTGGTGGGCTCGGCTTGGACGCCGTGGCTGCGCCCGATGCAGACGGTGAATTTATGTTTGCGAGCCTGTTTGGCGATGGATTTGCGGATTTGCTTCACGTCGGCTATGAGAATCTCCGCGCTTTGTTTCATTTGCGCGGCAAAGGCGGTGTCCACGATGTCGCTGGAGGTCAGCCCAAAATGCAGCCAGCGGCTGGCCTTGTGGTTTATTTTCTCGGCCACTGCGGTGGTGAAACCAATGACATCGTGATTTAAAGTGCGCTCAAGTTTCTTTTGGCGGCGCACAAGCGCAGGGAGATCGGCGAAGCATTTTTTCGCGCCCGCCTTCATCTTCGCGAAGTCAGCCTTGGGCACGGCACCCTCTTTCACGAGAGCCTCGCTGGCGTGCATTTCAATTTGCAGCCAGAGGTCGAGCTTGTTTTCGTCAGTCCAGATCGCCCGCATCTCGGGGCGTGAATAGCGCGGTATCATCTGCGGGGAGAATAAAACAGGAAAGCAGGCGCGTCGAGCGCAAGTCATTCACGGCTATTTTTTAGCGGCTTTGGCAAGGGCCTCACGTTCCTTGTCGGTAAGGCTGTCCATTCCCTTTTCAGAAATCTTGTCGAGAATGGAGTCGATGTTCTCTTCCGCGAATTCAACTTTTCGCGCTTTGCGTTTGGAACTACGACGCGGGTACGCCCGTGCGCCGCCGTCAATGGTCACCACTTTGCGTTCCTGCCAGCGTTCGCGCATCCGTTGCCACCACGGTTCCGCCCCCGTCCAAGTGCCGCCCTGAACGAAGACGAGAATAAACATCACTCCACCCAACAGGCCACCCAAGTGCGCGCCATGCGCCACGAGCGGGCCTTGACCTCCAATAACTTGCCGCTGAGTCAGAACGCCCAACACACCAATGACCGCCAGTGCGATAAGTAAATATTTTGCGCGAATGCGCACGGGGATGATGAACATCAACAGAATGGTCATTTCACGATTCCACTGCAAAACCGCAAAAGCCGCGATGAGCCCGAAGACGCCCGCCGATGCGCCAACCACACCGCTGGCGGGATTAATTTCGCCCCAAGCCAAACCGCATTGCACCAAGCCTCCGACAATGCCAGAAAGGAGATACATTGAGAGCAAGCGTTTTTTCCCCAATGCCTCTTCGATGGGTTTGCCAATCATCCAAATCATCAGGCAATTGATGATAATGTGAAACAAGTCGCCGTGTAAAAACTGAAACGTGAGCAATTGGTAAACGTGACCCTGCTTCAGCAACTCCGGAACCAAAGCCAAGTTTGAATAAAACCCCTTTACCGTAAACTGCAAAATAAAGCAGAGCACGTTGGCAATAATGAGCCAACCCCACATGGGGGTGCCGCCGTGCGTAGTTTCCGGCTGCCAATCCGGCTCACGCATATATGGCCTGTCATCAAGCACGCGTTACTTTAACGCTGCCAACTCGGTTTGCACCAGTTCAATCAGCGGCTTGAATGCCTCGGTGTCGAAGCTGAACGGCGCACCGGCGGCTTGGAAAAGTTCCGGCAATGGCCGCGAACCGCCCAATGCGAGGGCGTTTTTGTAGTCGGCCAACGCTTTGGCGCGGTCGCCTTTGCTATTTTTCCACACCCATAATGCGCCGAGCTGGGCAATGCCGTATTCGATGTAATAAAATGGAATGAGAAAAATATGCAGCTGCCGATGCCAGAGTTTGATGTGGGATTGCTCGTGGCCGGTCCAGTCGATATCGCCTCCGAAACGCGCGCGGAGGGATATCCATTGGGCATCGCGTTCTTCGCGGGTGTGATAGGGGTGGGTGTAAATCCAATGTTGAAAGGCATCGACGGTAGCGATCCACGGGAAAATTGTGATGATGCCCTCAAGGTGTTCGCGCCGCGCGCGGGTGGCTTCTTCCTCGCCATAAAATTCCTCGAGATGTTCGTTGCCGATGAGCTCCATACTCATCGAAGCCACTTCGCAGAATTCCAGCGGCGCGTGCTGATAATGATGAATGTCCTCCCCTTGCGCCGCCAACGTGTGGAAGGCGTGGCCAGCCTCGTGTAGGAGTGTTTCCACATCCCGCTGTAAGCCCACGGCGTTCATAAAAATAAACGGCAAGCGCGCCTCGGGCAGACTGCTTTGGTAACCACCGGGCGCTTTGCCTTTGCGATTGGCGAGATCGAGCAACTTATGATCGCGCATCGTTTGGAAGCCGCCGGCTAATTCGTCATCCACGTGATCGAAAATATTTTTCGTACGGGCAACCATGTCTTCCACTTCAGTGAATGGTTTCAGCGGCGCGCGGCCCATCGAATCCACACCGGTATCCCACGGACGCAGCGTATCCAGTTGCAATTGCTCGCGACGATCGGCCAGTAATTGATTGTACAGCGGCATCACCAGCGTTTCCACCGCTTCGTGGAATTTGAAGCAATCGTCCGGCTGATAATCAAAGCGACCTTTTGAGATATGCTTGAATTCGCGGTAATCCTTGAAGCCCGCGTTGTCTGCGATTTGCACGCGTAGCGCCATCAGTTTTTCAAACTGGTCATCACACGCGTCCGCCACTTCAAGGCGTTTGTTGGCAACCAATTCCCACGCTTCCTGGCGTAAGGCGCGATCGTTTTCCTGCAAGTACACGCCCATCTGCACAAGCGTTTTTTCTTCGCCCTGAAACTCAACCGTCAGCGCGCCCATCATTTCCTGATATTCCTGACCGAGCTTGGTCTCCTGCGTTTCCAGCGGCACGTTTTCCTCACGGAACAATTCCACGTACGACGCCCAATCGCGATCGAGCACCTCGTAACGCGCCTCGGGCAGATTGCAGCGCTGCGGATGTTCCACAAATAGTTTGGACAGCTGGAAAAATTTCTCCTTCATTCCCGGCTCGATATTCTCCACAAAATCAAGGTAGCCTTTCTTCGCTTCCTCATTGGAAGTGTGACACGTCATCGCGATGTAACGGCGCGAGCCATCCTCATCGAGGATAGCGCTCAGCTCGCTGACCTCCAGAATCCATGCCTCGAGATCGGCCACCGATTCGCAACCGCCAATGCGCTCGGCGAGTTGATCAAAAAACGGCTCGATGGCTTTCCAGTTGTCAAGCTTGAGGTCCGCCGGCACAAACGCGCGCGGCTTGAAGGGAGTGAGATTTCCAAACGGCAATAATTCCATGCGCGGGACGATGTCAAAATGCCCGCCAGTTGCGAGCCAAAAATCAGTCAGCTTCAATCAAGACCGTATTTCTCTAGCCAACTTTGCGGCAGCGTACCGAATGAGAGAAGCCAATCATTGAATTTCCGGAGACTCCAGCCGCGGCCTTTGACTAGGCGCTTGTGCAAACGGGCGTTCTCCAAGCGGCCAAGCCAGTAACTCATCGGCACGGCGGGCGAACTAGTGTACCAGTTTACATCCGCCTCGGCGCGGGCTTTGGTGAAACCGATGTGCCGCTGTAAATGCTTCACTCCTTGTTCGTAGCTGTAACGTCCCGATTGCAGTCGCAAATCCACGAGGATGCGGTGCACCCGCCAAAGGGCGTCGTGGAGTTGGATGATGTGCGTCCACGGCGATTTGTCGATTTTCAGATCAGTCATCATCTGCTCGCACCAAAGCGTCCAGCCCTCATAAAAAACCGCGTGAGCAAAGAGCGGTCGCCACTTGCGGGGGTGAGTGTTGGCGGTGACAAATTGCAAATGATGCCCCGGATACGCCTCGTGTGCGGAGGTCAGCGAAATGCCAAAATGCTGCTGCACCTCGGCCAATTTATCCGCTGAGTTAGTTTTGGTGAGGCTCAAGTCATTGACCCAAAAAATCCCGCGCTGGCGTTTCTCGAATGGCCCCGGTGACGAATACGCCGCCGTCGGGTACAAATGCCGCATGAACTCCGGCACGAGCCGCACTTGCAATTCATCGCCCTTCGGAAAGGTCACCGCCTTTGCCGTCTTAAAGCCCTTTGCCACTCGATTGGTTTCCGCACGA
>CAUZWB010000275.1:0-3999 GCA_963583525.1 Verrucomicrobiia bacterium
TAAACTCCACATTGAATTTGCTACTCCGGCCAAAGTGGTTGGCAGCAGTCAAGGGCGTGGTAATAGCGGCGTGTTTTTCTGCGGGCAATATGAGGTGCAGGTTTTGGATTCATACCAAAATGTTTCCTACGCTGATGGCCAGTGCGCGGCGGTATACGGGCAGCATCCGCCGCGTGTGAATGCGTGCCGTCCTCCGGGAAAATGGCAGACTTATGACATTGAGTTTCGCGCGCCGAAATTTGCCAAGGACGGCAAGGTGACGCAGCCGGCGGTGGTGACGGTGATTCACAACGGAGTGAAAGTGCACGACCAGCGTGAACTGATCGGCCCTTCCGGCCATCGTTCGGTGAAAGCCTACAAAAAGCATGGCCCGGGTTCCATCGGGCTGCAGGATCACGGCAACCCAATGCGGTTTCAGAATATTTGGGTGTTGGAATTGGATGAGTGAAAATAGCAGTGAATGCTTTTGAGAAGGCGGGGCCGTGAGGCTCCGCTTTTTTTATGACCAATGTCCAATACCCAAAGGATTTCTTGAGATTTTGCTTCATCCGCATGCGTAGAAGTTCTCAACAAATTTCCCTTTGTTTATAGCTCTTATTTGACGTGGAGGCCCTGGAGGTCGTAAGTTGTGGCGGCACGTTGCATGGCTGTTAAGGACGATTATCTGGTCGACACCCTCATGAATATGGGGCTGGTCGATAATGCCCAATTGGATTCAGCGCGTCCGGCGGCGGAATCCGCGGGGGCGGGACTGGTCGATACGTTGGTGGTTCAGAAAATCATCAACATCGATCAAATCACGCAGGCGCGCGCGATGCAGTTTGGATGCGATCAAATTGACCTGCGCGAAGTGCGGCCGCGCGATGATTTGCTGCGGGCCATTCCCAGGCACATTGCCCGGCGTTATCAAGTGGTGCCGGTGGAGGTGGGTGAGACGGAACTGACAGTAGCACTTTCTGATCCCGGTGACATTGATGTGACTGATGGCCTCACGCGGATGGTCGACTTTCCAAGCATCATTTTCAAGGTGGCCAGCGAATCGCAAATTCGTGCTGCGATTGATCGCTTTTATGGCTCAGCTGACGAAGCGGTGGAGCGGATTGTGCAGGAGCTCTCGCAAACGCAGGTGGACCTCGATCAAGTACAGGCCGAAGGCGGTGCGGCAGCGGACGGTGCGGGTATTGAGGTGGAGGATGATTCCGATGCGCCGCTGGTGAAGATGGTGAGCCTGATCATTCAGGAGGGTTTTAAAATAGGCTGCTCGGATGTGCACATTGAACCGTTTGAAGAACGCATACGGATTCGTTATCGGGTGGATGGTGTGTTGCGTGAAGGCAATGCGCCGCCGAAGCGTGTGGGCGCGCCGATTATCAGCCGGTTGAAAATTGAATCCGGCATGAACATCGCCGAGAAACGCACGCCGCAGGACGGCCGTTATCAACAGGTGATCGATGGCCGGGTGATCGATTTTCGCGTGAGCTGCCTTCCCACAATTTACGGGGAGAGCATCGTGATGCGTATTTTAGACAAAGGTGGCCTTAACCTCGGCCTCGATCAGCTAGGCTTTATGCGGGATGATCAGGAAGTGTTTGAGCGTAATGCGCAAATGCCTGATGGGATTATGCTCGTCACTGGACCTACTGGCTCGGGCAAGACCACCACACTCTACTCGTGCCTCAATCTCCTCAACACGCCCAACAAAAAAATAATCACTGTGGAGGATCCGGTGGAGTATATTCTCTCCGGCATCAACCAATGCCAAGTGAATGTGGCGGCCGGAATGACGTTTTCCGCCGCCTTGCGCGCGATGTTGCGCCAAGCGCCGAACATCATCATGCTCGGGGAGATTCGTGATTCCGAAACGGGCACCATTGCTGTGAATGCTTCGCTCACGGGTCACTTTGTATTTTCAACGCTGCACACCAACGATGCGCCCGGCGCGATTACTCGGATGGTGGATATGGGAGTGAAGCCCTTTTTGGTTGCCGCCGCCACGCGTTGCATCATCGCGCAACGACTGGTGCGGCGAATCTGCCCGAAATGTATTATCCAGCACAAGCTCACCGAGGGCGAAATTAAGGCCTTGCGCCTCACGCCCGAACAGCTGGAAACGGCGATGCCCATGATTGGTGCCGGGTGCAAAGCTTGTGATGGTGGCGGGTACAAGGGTCGGTTTGGGATTTTTGAAGTATTGGAAATTGACGAAACTTTACAACGGATGATTATTGATGAGAAACCGGTGGCCGATGTGCGTGAGTACGCAATGAAAAACGGCTTGATGAAAACACTCCGAATGGATGGCATCATTAAGGTGCTCTCCGGAATGACTACGGTGGAGGAAGTGATTCGCACCACCACTTCAGACGAAATTTAATTATGCCTGAAAAAGAACCTATTTACCGGATGCCCGATTTGCTGAAGCTCATGGTGGACACCGGCTCGGCCGATTTGCATGTGCGCGTAGGCATCCCACCTTGCTATCGCGATAGCGGGACACTGAAGCGCGTGGATGGCCCGGATTGCGAACCGGAGGATGTCGAGTATCTGGTGAAGTCCATTGCCTCGGATGATCAGATCCAGCAAATCCGAACCCAAGGCGGCGCGGACTTTGGCTTCGCCTACGGCACCAAGGCGCGCTTTCGAGTGAGTTCCTTCAAAGAACGCGGCAACATGGCGCTGGTACTCCGGCAAATCCCCAACGACCTGCTCACCATTGAGCAAATCGGCCTCGACCAAGGCTTGGTCGATAAACTACTCGCCACCCCGCGCGGCATGATTCTGGTCACCGGCCCCACCGGTTCCGGCAAATCCACCACACTCGCTTCGATGCTGAATATCATCAACGAAACGGATGATGAGTGCCACATGATCACCATTGAGGATCCGATCGAGTTTTATCATCCCCACAAAAAAGCCGTGACTACCCAGCGTGAAGTGCATGTGGATGTGCCGAGCTTTGCCGAGGCGCTACGGCGCGCTTTGCGGCAGGATCCGGAAGTGATTCTGGTGGGCGAGCTGCGCGATTTGGAAACTATCGAGATGGCTGTGTCCGCGGCCGAGACGGGTCACTTGGTATTCGGAACCCTGCACACCACCGGCGCGGCCAAGACGGTGGACCGGATTGTAAACGCCTTCCCGATGCAACAGCAGGAAACCATTCGCATTCAGCTTTCCACCGTGTTGGCGTGCGTCATCTCCCAAATTCTCTGCAAGCGCATCCCCAAGGGCCGCGTGGCCATCCACGATATTATGGTGATGACCTCTTCGATCTCGGCGCTCATTCGTGACAATAAAACATTTCGTATTCCGTCCGACCAACAAACCGGACAGAAATACGGGATGGTGACATTGGATGACGGGTTGTTTAATTATTACGGCAAAGGCGTTGTTTCCCGGGAGGATTGTGTGAACAAAGCTCAGGATTATACCGGCATGATGTTGCGGCTCAAGGAATGGGACGAACAGCAGGCCGCGATGCAAGCAGAACAACTTGCCGCGGGCGGAGTCCAACCGCCTCCGGTGGGATAAACTTTTAACGATTTCAGATGTCTAATGTAATTACAGATTCACTGCTGGGGCTCATTCTGGAGCGCGGCATGGCTGACGAGCAGGATCTGGAGGCGGTGCAGGGCGAGCACAATCTTTCGGGTGAAACGGTTTCTGTTTTGTTGGCCAAGGAAGGGTTGGTGGATACGCCGACGCAACTGGAATTGATCGCCGAATATCTGGGGACCGATGTGCTGGATCTTTCGGAAATTGAATTTACCAAAGATTTGGTGGGCCTCATGCCGCTGGACTTGGCCAAGCAATACCAGTGCGTTCCCATTGGGCTCGACGGGGAGGTAATGCATCTTTCGATGGTGGATCCGCTTAACCCCACCGTTTTGGATGAGTTGGCTTTTCAGCTGAATCGTCCGCTGCAAGTTCGGGTTGCTGATCCGAAACAGATTCAACATATCCTCGAACAAAAATATTCGGGCGAAGCCACCTTCGATGATT
>CAUZWB010000276.1:0-3976 GCA_963583525.1 Verrucomicrobiia bacterium
AGGCCACCTTCATCGCGGTGAATGGCGACATCTTCGACATCCGCGCCAATGTAAAACATATGTGGATTGCCGGGCAAAAAATCAGCCTTCAAAGTCGGCACACTCGCCTTTACGAAAAATACAAAAAACGGCCGAAGCCGATTCAACAAAAAAAATAGAGATGCGCTTCTGCGTGCCTCACCCAATTTATCATGCAAAAAATTCTCCGCGATGACGCAATGAAATACGCCTTTGATTGGCGTGACGAACCATTACTGCGCGTGCAGATTGGCGAAAGTTTTGAGATTGAAACGTGGGATGCAAGCGCCGGTTATTTCAAAACACCAGACGACAAGGCTATCCCCGGCAACCGCCCCGGTTTTGATCGCAACCCGCCCATGGCCAACCCCATCGGCGGCCCTGTTTTTGTCGAGGACGCAGAGCGCGGTGATGTACTCGTGGCGTGCATCGAGGATATCGAGGTGGCGGATTACTCATGGGTGGCCACCGGCCCCAACCGCGGCCCCTTCGGCCAATCCACCCGCTGGCCGGAACTCTCAAGCGAATACACCACTAAAATTTTTAAGCACAGCCCCGGCCCCAGCGGCACGATGCGCGACGGCACGCTGCATTTCAGCGAGGACATCTCGTGGCCGATTACACCCTTCATTGGAACCATCGGCACCGCCCCTGACCGCGAAGTAACCACCAGTATCGACGGCCAAGGAACGTGGGGCGGCAATCTTGACATCCGAGACGTTGCCGTTGGCAATCGAATCCATCTTCCCGTGAGCCACCCGGGCGCATTGTTTTACCTCGGCGATGTTCATGCGAGCCAAGGCGATACTGAATATACCGGCACCGCCGCGGAAACCTGCGCCACTGTGCGGCTGCGCTTCGAGTTGAAAAAGCAATCGCGCCTTCCTTTCATGCGCATCGAGACGCCCGATCTCCTCATTGCCATCCAAGCTGCCCGCCCGCTCGAACAAGCCGTCGACACCGCCACCAAGCATCTCATTGAATGGCTCGTCATCGAGCACAATTTCACCCCCACCGATGCCTATTGCCTAGTTAGCACCTGCCCTGACTTTCGCATCAATGTCTACCAAATGGTCAACATCGCCAAATTAAGCTTCGTCGCCGGGGCTCAAATTCCGTTGAAATATGTGCAATAAAAAACGCGCCCGGAGGCGCGCTGTAAATTTTTGAGATCGGGATTAGCTTTTCGCAGCGTCGTAATTCGCAGCGACTGCGTCCCAGTTCACAACACTCCAAAACGCCTTTAAATAATCCGGGCGGCGGTTTTGGTATTTCAAATAATACGCGTGCTCCCACACGTCACAGCCGAGGATAGGCGTGCGGCCTTCCATCAATGGCGTGTCTTGATTGGGCGTGCTGCAAACGCAGAGACCCCCATCGGATTTAACACACAGCCAAGCCCAACCACTGCCAAATTGCGTGGCCCCGGCGGCTTCAAATTTTCCCTTGAAGGAATCCATGCCGCCGAGTTCCGCCTCGATGGCATCGGCGAGTGCGCCAGTGGGCTCGCCGCCACCGCCCGGGCCCATGATGGCCCAGAACAGTGAATGGTTGGCATGGCCGCCGCCATGGTTACGCACGGCACCGCGGATGCCTTCAGGGACGGCATTAAGGTCGCTCACAAGATCGTCGACACTTTTGCCAGCAAGATCATCGTGGCCTTCCAACGCCGCGTTGAGCTTGGCGATATAAGTGGCGTGATGCTTACCGTGATGGATTTCCATCGTCTGCGCATCAATGTGGGGTTCCAACGCGTCGTGCGCGTACGGGAGTTCAGGGAGTTCGTAGGCCATAATTTTCAGTTCGGGGAGACCGTAGCAATCCTGCCTGCATCAGGCAAGCCCGCGCTACGAGCGCACCAGCTGGACGAAATTCTCCAGTAATTTCAGGCCCAGTCTTTGGCTTTTTTCGGGATGAAACTGCGTGGCAAACACATTGTCGCGCCACACTGCCGAGGCGAATGTTTCGCCATAAGTCGTGCGCGTGGCAACGATGGATTCGTCCGTGGGCTTCGGGAAATAACTGTGCACGAAATAAAAATGGCTGCCCGATTCAATGCCTTTCAAAATAGGGCATTCCGGTTGTTCAAATTCCACTTCATTCCAACCAATCTGTGGCACCTTGATTCCATTCTCCGCAAACCGCACCACGCTGCCACCAAAAACGCCCAAGCCTGCCGCGCACGAATTGAATTCTTCGCTCTTTTCAAACAGCGCTTGATAGCCCACGCAAATTCCTAGAAATGGCTTGCCCGTGTTAATAAAATCCTTCGCCGCGCCAAACAACTCCTGTCGTTGCATTGCATTCACACAATCATCAAACGCACCCACGCCCGGCAACACCACCGCATCCGCGAGCGCCACTTCTTCAGGTGAGGCCACCAAAGCCACCTCACCACCAGCCGCCGTCAGCGCCTTCTGCACACTGCGGACATTCCCCGCACCATAATCAAGCAACGCAATCACGGGCCGACCATAGCGGCAGAAATTTTGAAATCAACGCTTCTTGCGCGGGGCGTTCTGATTAACAAGGAGCACGTAGTTTGAGCTCCGAGTGAGGCGACAAATCCACCGAACACAGAAAGGCCCGGTTCATCTGCCATCGTTTTCGAAAGTAGTGGCGAGGCGCTTGACGCGCAGAACCATTTCGACCTCGCTGAGGCCGGGAACACTCTTTAGGCGCTTAAGAATTTTGTTAAACTTCACGTCGAGGCCAATTCTTTTTCGGTTCTTAAACGCAGTTGGCCGCAGGCGGCGTCAATGTCGTGGCCTTTTTCTCGGCGGAGGGTGGTGAGGGTTCCGTGAGAAATTAATGCTTCATGGAAGGCGTCCTGAGTGGCGTCGTCCGGCCGATCCCATTCGAGTCCATCGACGTGGTTGTATGGAATAAGGTTAACCTTGGCGCGAAGGCGATGGGCAAGTTCGGCGAGCGGGGCAACTTGATCAAGGGCGTCGTTTACGCCAGCAATAAGAATGTACTCGAGCGTAAGCTTGCCGGATTTGGCTTGTTGATATTCCTCAGCGGCGGCGGCTAATTTTGCCAATGGATATTTACGGTTTATGGGCATGATGCGATCGCGCACTTTATCGGTTGCACCGTGGAGACTGATGGCGAGGCGGTATTGGCGCGGTTGGGCGGCGAGTTTTTTGATTTGCGGCACGAGACCGCTGGTGGAGATTGTGATTTTGCGCGCACCGATGTTTGCGCCCCATTCGGCATTTAAAATTTCAAGCGCGGACATCAGGTTATCGTAATTCGCCATCGGTTCGCCCATTCCCATAATGACGAGGTTGTTGATGGCGCGTTGCCCTGCCCTGCCCTGCGCGCGTTCGACGGCAAGTACTTGGTCGATAATTTCGGCGGGCTCGAGGTTGCGCTTGAAGCCGTCCAGTCCACTGGCGCAAAACGTGCAGCCGTACGCGCAACCGACTTGTGTGGAAACGCACAGCGTGTGGCGATCGCTGGGCTCGCCGTAGAGCGCAGGGCTAGCGGGGATTAGGACGCTCTCGACTAATTGATGGTCGCCCAATTTCCAAAGAAATTTTTGGGTGGTATCTGCGTCGCCTTGTTTGCGGGCGAGTTCGATGGTGGAAAATGAAAACGATTCGCTGAGGCTGTTTTGGAGCGATTCAGAAAGATTCGTCATCGCAGCCCAATCGGCGGCGAAATGCTGGTGCACCCACTTGAGGATTTGCGAAGCGCG
This sequence comes from Verrucomicrobiia bacterium, assembly GCA_963583525.1. GTDB lineage: Bacteria > Verrucomicrobiota > Verrucomicrobiia > Limisphaerales > UBA1100 > JACNJL01. Next base: position 3,722 of record CAUZWB010000276.1, read on the forward strand.
GTATGGCTTCTCATCCTGTCCGCCCAGCCAGGCGCGGAGGGCTTCGGGTGTTTGCGATGAAATGGGCGGGCGCACGTCAGTCCCCTAAATAATAGTTGCGCGAATAATCCTGAACCATTCGCCATGTGTTGTATTTGGGCGTCACCGTTGCCATCGCGCGGCGCATTTTACGAATCCACTTGCGAGGCAAACCCGAGGCATCCCGATCGTAAAAAGTGGGGATCACTTCATCCGACAACACGCGGAACAAATTCT
>CAUZWB010000277.1:0-3961 GCA_963583525.1 Verrucomicrobiia bacterium
ATACAATCGCCGCTGATTTCCCCAGCGATAAATCGCTGGGCTATTTTTATTTGGCCCTCCGGGCCACAAACCCCTACTCCCTACTCCCTACTCCCTACTCCCTACTCCCTACTCCCTACTCCCTACCCACCACTCACTTCCAGCAAAACCTCCGCCGCGTGCTCTTCGGGCTTCACTTTGGGCCAGATTTTTTGGATTTTGCCTTTGGGGTTGATAAGGAAGGTCACGCGATAGATTCCGTCATACTCGCGGCCCATAAATTTTTTGCGGCCCCACACGCCGTAAGCGTTCACGATTTTTTTGTCTTCGTCGGCGAGCAGTGTGAAGGGTAAGTCGTACTTGGCCACAAACTTGTCGTGCTTGGCCACAGGATCGCAGCTGACGCCGAGTAACACGACGTTGGCTTTCTCGAATGCGGCGTGTTCATCACGGAACGCGCAGGCTTCCTTTGTTCAGCCGGGCGTGTCGTCCTTTGGATAAAAGAAAAGCACCACGTGGCGGCCCTTGAAATTTTTCAACGCCACCGTGCCGCCACCATTGGTGGCCGCAGTAAAAGCCGGTGCGGCGTCGCCTTCTGCAAGCGTGAGGTTGGGGCCGAGTGCCATGCGCGAGAGAGTGACGGTGGGGACGTAGCGGGTCAAGCGTCCCTGTCGGATTCCTTTTTATTTATTTCCTGATTCGGATAAGCCACAGGATGTTCGCTAAATTGCCGGATGCCATCGCGCACATAAAGCAAACCGGTGATGAACGTGCACGTCACGGCTGCCGCCGCCAGCCAGAAAGTGCCGAGCGGCGAGAATTTGCACAACACCCAGCCGATGGTCACCATTTGCAAAACGGATGCCGCTTTGCTGAGAAAGAGTGGGTTCACTTTCACGTTGCCGATGGTGGCATACAGCAACGCGCTGCCGGCGACCACGATGAGGTCGCGCCCAATCACCGTGCCGGTGAGCCACAGTGGTATGCGCTGGCCAAAGCGGTTTTCATCAAAATCAAAGGTCAACAAAATGAAGCCGCCGAACATTAGCAACTTGTCCGCGAGCGGATCGAGATACGAACCGAGCTGCGTGGCTTGGCCGTGATGGCGGGCGAGATAGCCGTCGATGCCATCGCTGATGGTGGCCACCAAAAACGCGGCCATCGCAAAGTAGCGATGCAACTCATCGCCGGTGCGAAAGTAATAAAGCATTTGCACCACAAAAAACGGCACCAATATGATGCGGCCGATGGTAACTTTGTTGGCGGTGGTCATGCCTCTCCTGATTCGTCCATCCGCGCCAACGCGCGATCGAAACGCGCCAACACGCGGTCGCGGCCGAGCACGGCCATGAGGTCGTACAGGCTCGGCCCGATTTTCACGCCGGTGCAGGCGCAACGCGCGGGCATCACCAGCGCGCGAATTTTTACGTCCAGTTCTTCGGCCAATGCCTTGAGTGCGGCTTCCATCGGCTCGGGTTCGAAGGATTCGAGGTTGGCAAAAAGCTCGCGAAGTTTGGCGAAGCCCTCTTTGTTTTCCGGCGCAAAGGCTTTCGCGGCCATCGCTTCGTCGTACTCGAATGTGTCAGTGAAATAGAATGAGCAATATTCAGCCAAGTCGCCGATCTGTTTCACTTTGTTTTGGCAAGTGATTAGCGCGGCCTCGATGTAATCCTCGGCGGCATCGCCAAAGTCCACGCCGGCTTCGGTGGCGAGTTGGCGGTAATTTTCCATCGGCAGGTTGCGCAAGTGCTCGTAATTCATCCACTGCATTTTCTCCACATCGAAACGGGCATTGGCGCGGTTGACTTGCGGAAGGTCAAAGCGCTCGATGAGCTCGGCCACGGGCATCACTTGCGAATCGTCCTTGGGCGACCAGCCGAGGAGGCTAAGATAATTGACCACCGCCTCGGGCACGCAATGGGTTTGCTGCCAACCATCAAGCGACGCGCCATCGTCGCGCTTGCTCATTTTGCTGCCGTCGCTATTCAGAATCAACGGGATGTGCGCAAAGGCCGGGGGCTCCGCGCCCAACGCGCGAAAGAGCGCGATGTGTTTCGAGGTGTTGGACAAATGATCCTCGCCGCGAATGACATGGGTGATGCCCATCTCGAGGTCGTCAATGACGTTGACCAAATGGAACACCGGCTTGCCATCCGATCGCACGATGACGAAGTCGGGCTGTTCCTGCTCGCGATCGGTCAGCTCACGCACCACGTCGCCGCACACCAAGTCCGGAATGGTGATCGCCTCGCGTTGCATGCGAAAACGAACCGCGCCCTCGTGTTCGTACGCCAGCCCCTTTTCCTTGAGCGTCTCGACGTAGCGCGCATAAATTTCACCGCGTTGCGATTGGAAGTATGGCCCGCGATCGCCTTTGCTTTTGCCGGTGGGATCATTGCCGGCGGGGCCTTCATCCCAATCCAAGCCCAACCAGCGGAGGCCTTCGAGAATCACATTGATGGCTTCGGGCGTGTTGCGTTCCTCGTCGGTGTCTTCGATGCGCAGCACAAACTGACCGCCGGTGTGGCGGGCGTAAAGCCAGTTGAACAACGCCGTGCGGGCGCCGCCGATGTGAAGGTGGCCGGTGGGACTGGGGGCAAATCGGACGCGGACGCTCATTTGGAGGTTGATGGTATTGGGTTGAAGGTTGATGGATGTTTACCAGCCATGGCGTTTTACTTTTTTTACTTTATCAAAATGGGAATCGCGACTGACGATGGGCAGATGATGCTGCCGCGCCAAGGCCGCGATCCACAAATCATTTTGCGGAATGGGCCGACCCACCTGCCGCAGTTCCTCCCGGATGTCGGCGTAATGTTGGGCGGTTTCGCCGTCAATGGAAAGAATTTCAAATTCCTGCAATCGTTCAGCCAGCCATGCCTCATACGCCTCACGATGACGTGAGGCCAGAATTCCAAAACTGAATTCGCCCAAAACAATAACGGGCAATTGGTGACCTAGCGCGCCTTCAAGCACACGGCACACTTCCTCATTACCATTGGCAAAAGCCGACAGTGCGTTCGTATCAAGGATCACTCCCAACCCTCCTTTTCAATGGGACGAAAATCAGGCGCATCAAAAATAGCATCCAATTCCTCGCGAGCGCCGGGATATTTTTTCATCACTCCAAAGCCCTTCATCCATTTCGGCTTCTCTTTGGAAACCTCCGGAGTTTTCTCAACCTTTTGCTGCACGGCTTCATTGACAAACTGCTTCATTGATTTGCCCTGCAGCGCGGCCTTAGCTTTGGCTTGGCGGAAGAGAGCGTCGGGCATTTCGACTGTCGTTTTCATAGACCCATTTTTACGGTTTTACGGGTTTGGGTCAAGCGTTCAGTTTTTTGTGGGGATTTTGAGTGATTTCCCCCAACACTCTCACCAACGCTTCCAATCGCGGCATGGGAACGCCGGTGGATTGGGCTTGGCGGAGAGGTTCGTAGAACATGGATTCGAGCTCGAGCGGTTGGCCATTTTCAAAATCAATCAATGTGGACGCGCGGTACTCGCCCATGGCGCGGGTGCGTTCGATCATTGCTTTGGCAAGTTCGGTTTTTAATTCGATGCCCTTGGCGTTGGCGGCGGCGATGATTTCATCCATCAGAACGCGCACCCAGTTTTCCCAAACTGGATCAGCGAGGAGTTGGTCAGTGGGCCAACCCGGCCCAAGCGTTTCGGGAATGGGCGCGCCTTCGAGGGCGGGCAAGCCAGCGGCGGCGGCTACGCCGAGGCCATTGAAGGGGATGTTCCAAACGAGTTTTTCCCAGAGGCCTTGTTCAAGATTTTCGGCTACCGTGCAAGGCACGCCGGATTCCTTGAAGAGTGCGGCGAAGGCGCGGGTGCGTTTTTGGGGTGGGCGAGTGTGTTCACCCATGATGATTTTGCCAAAGGCGAGGTGTTGGATAACGCCAGGAACAGAGCGGTTGAGGCAAACGAAGCAGAGCCCGCCGAGAATTTTTTCCGCGCCAAAGAGTTCGGCGAGCTGC
>CAUZWB010000278.1:0-3953 GCA_963583525.1 Verrucomicrobiia bacterium
TGCCATTTCAGTGCACGGCACCTGTGGCATCTGGGGAATCCTCGCAGCCTACTTCTTCCAGATTGAAGGATCAGGAGTGATATTGGCCTCTCAAATCAAAGGCATCCTTCTGGTTGGAGGAGCAGCGTTTGTTTTCTCAATCGTGGTCTTCGGCGCAATAAAAGCCATAATGGGCGTGCGTGTTTCCGAAGAGGAAGAAATCGCCGGTTTGGATATTTCCGAACACGGACAAGAAGCTTACCCGGAATTCACGGGGTCGGCGAATCGCTAAACGAGCTAAGGACTTGAAACTAAAGGAACTATCCTATGAAAAAAATTGAAGCAATAATTAAGCCCTTCAAGCTCGATGAGGTGAAGGATGCGCTGGCCGAAGAAGGCCTGGCGGGAATGACGGTGACTGAAGTCAAAGGGTTTGGTCGCCAAAAAGGTCACACCGAAGTGTATCGCGGCAGCGAGTACACGGTGGACTTCCTGCCCAAGATCAAGCTGGAAATCGTCGTGGGCGATGACCAAGTGGAAGCGGCCAGCAAGGCCATCATCGCCTCGGCGAAAACCGGCAAAATCGGCGACGGCAAAGTGTTCGTGCTGCCAGTCGAACAAGCTACCCGTATCCGTACGGACGAAACCGGCGAGGAAGCAGTGTAGATTATGGTTCTTGTCTGCTTCGGCAGGCAGGGAAACAGGGAATGGGCGCCCGGTGTGCTGGATCGGCCAGATCAGCATGCCGGGCCTCAACCAAAAAAATTCCATTCACACCGCGCGGGTTTGCGGACCCGCGCGGTGCTTTTTTCTCGCCGTCACTCGCCTCGCTCGGTATCAACTCGCCCGTGAAACAGACGATCGTCACATTGGATCTCGAAGGCGTTTTGGTGCCGGAAATCTGGATCGCCGTTGCTGAGAAAACCGGCATCGAGGCCTTGCGTCGCACTACGCGTGATGAGCCGGATTACGATGTGCTGATGCGTCATCGCCTCGATCTGCTGGCGGAAAACAATCTCAAGCTCAGCGACATTCAAGATGTCATCGCCACCCTCGCCCCGATGGAAGGGGCAAAGGCGTTTCTCGATGAAGTGCGCGCCCGCACACAGTTGGTGATTCTATCCGACACCTTTTTGCAATTCGCCAAGCCATTGATGCGCCAGCTTGATTGGCCCGCGCTCTTTTGTCATCAACTGGAAGTGCGTGATGATGTGATCATGAATTATCACTTGCGCCAGTCGGATCAAAAACGAAAAAGCGTGGCCGCTTTCCAATCACTCAACTATCACGTCATCGCCGCCGGTGATTCCTATAACGACACCAGCATGCTCGCCGAAGCCGACCAAGGGATTTTGTTTCGCGCGCCGAACAATGTGATTGAAGAGTTCCCGCAATTCCCCGCAGTGACGAACTACGCAGAACTGATGGATTTGATTTTCGATTGACAATTACCTCAATCTTCCCCGCGCCGCTCGCGCATCATCAATTCCTTCAGTGCTTCTTTTGGACCTTTATCTTCATAAAGCATCGCGTGCACTTGCTCGATAATGGGCGACTCCACTTCCAGTTTTTGTGCGAGCGCGCGCGCGGATTTTGCCGTGGGATGCCCTTCGGCTGTAGCCGAGGCGAGTATTTTGTCCAGCGGTTCACCGTTTGCGATGCGTTCGCCGAGGGTGCGGTTGCGGCTTTGTTTGGAGAAACAAGTGACCGTGAGATCGCCCATGCCACTGAGGCCATTGAAAGTATTGGGCTGCGCGCCCGCCGCCGAGCCCAGCCGCCGCATCTCGCGCAAGCCGCGGGTGATGAGTGCGGCTTTGGCGTTGTCGCCGAGTTGAAGTCCATCGCACACGCCGGCGGCGATGGCCATGACGTTTTTTAATGCACCGCCCAGCTCAACTCCCAACACATCGGCGCTGGTGTACACGCGGAGGGTGGGGCGATGCAGCCATTCCTGGACGGTAGTGGCGGCGGCTTCGTTTTCGCTGGCGGCTACCAATGCGGTTGGAATATTGCGCGCCACTTCCGCCGCGAGCGATGGACCGGACAACGCCACCACATCCGCTTCCGGCGCGGTTTGACTGAGAATTCCGCCCATCGTCAGGCCGGTTTTGTGTTCAATGCCTTTGGTAACGGTGACGGCGATGCCTTCAAATCCATCGAGCCCGCTGGCTACCGCGCGAAAGGATGCGGAAGGCACGGCGACAATTACCGCCTCGGCTTCGTCCAGCGCCGTTTCCCAATCGGCCTCCAGTCGCCAAGAATCGGGCAAGGGAATGCCTGGGAGATATTCGGTGTTTTCCTTTTTGTAAGCCATCCCCGCGAGGCGTTCGGGATTTCCCCAAAGCGTCAACTCATGCCCTGCTTCGTGGGCAATCTTCGCCAGCGTAGTGCCCCACGCGCCCGCGCCGAGCACGGTGATTCGCATGGGGTCGTTGGTTTTCGGGATGTCCACGCGCGGAGATTCAGGGTTCTCGGTGTCCGGTTCAAGGTTAACCTTGAATGACGCGCGCCAAAGCCCGACCCTCCCCGCGTGTCGGATGTATTAAAAGTGGCGGTACTGGGCGTGGGCTCACTCGGCCAACATCACGCCAAACATTATGCCGGATTGGCTCGCGAAGGCGTGGTGGATTTTGTGGGGCTGTACGATGCCGATCCCGCCCGCGCCAAAACCATCGCTGCAAAATATGACGTGCCCGTGCTCGCCTCCGTGGAGGCCGCGATGGATGCGGCTGAAGCGGTGAATGTGGTCACGCCCACGATCACTCATTTTGATTTAACCAGCCAACTGTTGCGCGCGGGGCACCATGTGCTTGTGGAAAAACCAATGACCAATACCACCGCGCAAGCGGCTGAATTGGTGAAACTTGCCCGCGAAAATAAGTGCGTGCTGCAGGTGGGCCACATTGAGCGCTTCAATCCGGTTTTTGATTATCTGCAAAATGTCGCGCGCGAGCCGCGCTTTATTGAGACCCATCGGCTGTCGCCTTACCCCAAACGCAGCCTCGATATCGGCGTAGTGCTGGACCTCATGATTCACGATCTGGACATCGTGCTGGCTTTTGTGGATTCGCCGTTGCAATCGGTCGACGGCGTGGGCGTGTCCGTGCTCAGCGATTCCGAAGACATCGCCAATGCGCGGCTCAAGTTTGAAAACGGATGCGTGGCCAACCTCACTGCCAGCCGCGTGAGTCCCGAAAGCATGCGCAAAATTCGCGTGTTCAGTGGCGGCGAAACGACGAGCTACGTGTCGCTCGATTATCAAAAACAAGAAGGCTACATTTACCGCATCGCGCGTGATGGCGAAGAGGAATCCAGTTTATGGAAAAAACTTTTGCGCGCGAAAGACACCGCCATCGTAAGTGAGTTTGGCGGCAAACGCGTAGTGCGCGAGCCGGTGCCCATCGAAAAGGATGACCCCTTGTTACAGGAACTGCGCCACTTCGCCCAATGCGTGCGTGAACAGCAAACGCCGAAAGTCAGCGGCGAATCCGCCAAGCAAGCACTTGATGTGGCGCTGGAAATCACACGGCAAATTCAGGAACTCGAAATTAAATGAGCGCCCGCCGCATTATGTTGATGGCCGGTGAAACCAGCGGTGACACGCTGGCAGTCGAGTTGCTTGAGGCGTTACGCAAAGAGAGCGGCGAAGTGGAAGTCTACGGCGCGGGTGGCCCCAAGATGCAAGCCGCCGGTGTCGACCTCGCGATCGATTTAACCGAGCACGCGGTGGTCGGCATTTGGGAAGCCATCCGAAATTACGGAAAATTCAAAGGCTTCTTCGATCAGCTTCTCGACCTCGCATTCGAGCGTAAGCCCGAGGCCATCATTTGCATCGACAACCCCGGCTTTAATCTTCGCTTTGTCCGCGCTCTACGCCAACGCGCCGCCGGTACCGATTGGCGCCCGCGTATTATTTATTACATCAGCCCGCAACTGTGGGCGTGGCATTCCTCGCGCGTGCATCAGATTGCCCG
>CAUZWB010000279.1:0-3950 GCA_963583525.1 Verrucomicrobiia bacterium
TTGTCGAGCGCCACCACGAATTGTTTATCGCTGCCGTCCATGTGGAAAATTAATAAATCCTTCCAAAGCACCGGCGTGCTGCCGGGGCCGTTCTCGTGGTTGACCCAAAGTTTTTCATTGCGCCACGCCACCTTGGCCGTCTTGGTATCAATGCACACGGTGCCGTACGAACCGAAGTGGCAATACACACGGCCGGCTTCGATGATGGGCGAAGGTGAAGCGTAGCTGTTGAGCTTGTGAACCCATTGCGGCTGTTTTTTTGTGATGACCTCAAAATTGTGAAGCAGCTTGCCGGTGCGTTTATCGACACACACGACGTGCAGTCGCACATTGCTAAGGACTTTCACCGGGACGCCGCCAGTGTTTTTCTTGAGGCGCTCGGCGGCTTCCGCCTTGGTCGCGGGCGTCTCGAAGGCAGTGGTCATCCAAATCTGGTTGCCCTCAATCACGGGTGACGACCAACCTTTGCCCGGGATGGGCGTGCGCCACTTGACGTTTTTCGTTTCGCTCCATTCGGTGGGGAGCTTGGCGTTCGAGTGCCCTTGCCCTGTGGGGCCGCGCCACTGGTTCCAATCAGCTTGGGCGGTAAAGGCGAAGGCGGTGAGAATTAGGATTGTTTTTTTCATTTTCTGTTAATCGGGGCAACGGACTTTCAAGTTCGTCCCTCCAGTAAAAAATTTGGGCGTCATCGTGCTGCGCAGCACATTGGAGGGACGCGCTTGCGGGTCCGTTCGTTCAACTTTATTTCGCTGCACTGCGGCGAACGATGTATTGGCGGATGAGTGGGATTTTGGTTTTTGTGGTGAGCTTCAATGCGCGGGCTTTGTCGGCGGGGACGAGTGGCTCGATGCCGTACCAGTAAAGGAGTGGGAGGTTGTGGTCGTCTTTGTCCGCCTCGTGCGCGACGAGGGCCTCGGCGAGTTCCCAGCGTTGGGCGAGTGGGAGGCGCTGTAGCGCGCTGGCCAGATAGAGGCGGACGAATTTGGATTCATCGGTCTTGGCCATTTTCACAAGTTGATCGAGGATGAGCTTATTTGTTTTCTTTTTTTCCAACGCGCATTGGATGGCCCAGCCGCGAAGCGTTTCGTCGTCGTCGGCCATTAGCTTGAGCAGTACCTGCGAGTTGAGGCCGAACATCGCGTGCATCGCCAGCATCGCGCGCAGGCGGTGGGTGGGGCTGGCCTTGGGGTTGAGGTAAATTTTACTGAGCAAGCCGGGCGTCTCAGCGGCGGTGGCGGAGATGCCTTCGTCGGGGCCTTGATGGCGCGAGGCTTCGGCGCGTTCCTGCAAAAGGCGGCGGGCGTGATCGGCGTACCAATCGTTTTTGTGATTTAATAAATCCACCAACTTGCTGTCGTTGAGTTGAGCGAGGTTAAGATTTTTTACGGGCTTGCAGTTGGTATGCGACACGCGATAGATGCGGCCGGTGCCTTTCTGGTGGACGATGCGGCCGCAGATGTCGGCGTCGTTCCAATCGATGACCCACAGCGCGCCCGCGGGGCCGGTGTCGAGATTGAAGCCGAGGAAATGCTGGTCATGCGCGAGCATAAAATCGCCGCCGTGCGTGCCGGCAAAGCCCGAGCCGCGCCGCTGGAGGTTGTCCACGTACAGCATGTGATGGTGGATGTTGCCCATGAACGCTTGCCCGTGATATTGCTTCGGGAACGCGCCGCCGTTGTAAATTTGGCAGCCTCCGTGGGCGAAACCGCCTTTTCGCTGGCGGGTGTTCTTTTCGGAGAACGCGCCGTTCGCATAAAAATACGCGAGGCCGCCTTCGTGTTTGCGACCGCCGTAATTTTGGTGCACGTGGTCGGCGATGGTTTTGATGTCGTTGTAAATGTGTGGATTAAAATGCCGACCGCCTTGGCGATGATAGCGCCCACCCTGCACCATGTGCCACAGATGCGGGATGACGCAGGCGGTGATGAAGGCCTGGCCGCGGCTGTCGAAATCGAGCCCCCACGGATTACTGGTGCCCCACGCGAAGACCTCGAAATTTTTCTTGGTGGGATGATAGCGCCACACGCCGGCGTTAAGCGGCACGCGGTCTTTTTCAGGCGTGCCGGGCGCGCCTACTTTGCTGTGGGTGAACACGCCGTGGCAGCCGTACAACCAGCCGTCCGGCCCCCACACAAAACTGTTCAGCGTCTCGTGCCGGTCCTGCCGGCCCCAGCCATCGAGCACCGCAATGGGGTCGCCATCGGGCACGTCGTCGCCGTTCTTGTCCGGGATGAAAAGCAGATTGGGAGGCGAGCCGACCCACACGCCGCCGAAACCCACTTGCAGGCCGGTCGGGAAAAATATCTTATCGATGAACACCTTCCGCTTGTCGAACCGCCCATCGCCGTTGGTGTCCTCCAAAATGATAATGCGCCCCTTGGGGCCTTGCTTGAACGTGTCGCTGCCACGTGATTCGTAGTTCAGGTTTTCACAAACCCAAACCCGCCCGCGGTCATCAAAACAAAACGCAAAGGGCTGCACCACATCCGGCTCGGCGGCGAATTGCGTGACCGAAAACCCTTTTGGCAATTTCATCCGCGCCACCGCTTGATCCGGCGTGTACGAAGGTTTTTTCTGGGCGAAAGCCGTGAACGAAACGGCGAGGGACATTAGAATCCAAAAAGTTGATTTCATGCGTGGAAAAAGTTTCAAGGATCAATTCACAATAATCAAGGAATCAATTTTCAAATCGACTCGCGGAATGAATGAGAGCAATTTGGTCGGATGAGCGACGGCAACAACGAACGGTTGGTAAAGATTGAATCCGCATTGGCGCACTTGGAGCAGTTGACGGAGTCATTGAATGGAACGGTGATCGACCAAGCCAAATCGCTCCGGCGGCTCACGCAGCAAATAGAACAGATTCAAGAACGTGCAGCGGCGGAGGACATGAAAGCGGCGAAGGACAATATCACCAAGCCGCCACATCACGGGGGATGATTCACTCATCCAACCGCCCGTCGCGCGGGCCGGAGTCGAAGAGGACGGTTCCCATTTTGGGCAAACGGCGCGGGTGAATGACATTCCACGGGCCGAACCGGTTGGCTTCGCGCCCCCAACTCCATGAGGCGAGTTCGCTGCAATACCAGCGGTTGGTGCTGGGTAAACCGATGAGCCCGGCGAAGTCATATTTTTTATCCAACTCACCCCGCGCCTTGGCAAGGGCTTCGCGACCGGCTTCGGGCGTCCAACCTTCCGGTTGCACGAGCACGACTCGATGCGACATATCGACAAAATTCGCGAGGCTATTGGTCACGTTTCCATTCCACAACGACTCGATAACCACACCGTTTTCCGCATCCAAAATCCCCACATGCGAAAGCGCGCTGCACGTGGTAATCGCCACAACGTCGTCGCCCGTACGATAGCCACGATTCACTAGCCACATCCCATCGCCCCCGCGAGTTTCAATGATCCGCTGCCACGTCCGCACTTCGGCCTCGTACTCCGGCCCCGATTTTTTGAGGAACCCTTGAAAACCAACGCAGCCACTAAAAATAATGCCGGCGATCAATCCAACCCCTACCGAGTAAAGCCGACTCATTTTCTTGGTGCTTATTTCTGCTCCACAATCCACACGTTGCGGAACTGCAGCGGGTTGCCGTGGCCCTGCAGCTTGATGGGGCCGGGAGTGCCTTCGGGGGCGCGGCGAGCGCCGCCGGTCTTGCCGTTGATTTCTAAATTCTTGTGGACCACCACGCCATTGTGCTTGAGCGTCATGCGGGGGCTGCTGATTTTTTTGCCGTCCTTGACGACCGCGTTGGTGAACTCCACGTCGTAGGTCTGCCATTGGAGCGGCGGCAGGCACATGTTCACGATAGGGTCGGCCTTGGTGTAAACGCCGCCGCACTCGTTGTTGAGTCCCTCGAGCCCGAAGGAGTCAAGAATCTGCACCTCGTAATGATCCACCTGATAAAACCCGCTGTTGCCACGACCCTGTCCGCGCGCGG
>CAUZWB010000280.1:0-3933 GCA_963583525.1 Verrucomicrobiia bacterium
GCCCACCGCGCCGGTGTCGTAAGCCGCTTCGCGCAAAAGCGATTCGGTGTCCGCAAAATCCGCCGTCTCCTTTTGCGGCGTGAGCAGCTGCTCCAAAGCCGCCTCAAGCCCCGCCTTGTGAGTCGCCGCAATCTCGGCCGCGGTGGCGCCGAACTGCCCGCGCCAAAGCAAATGCGTGGCGTCGCGCCGAGTCCACTGGCGCGCGTTGTGCGGGGCGAGGATGCCGGTCGGTTTATTTATTCGACCCATTTGCCTTCGAGTTGAATTTGGAATCCCTTGTCTTTCACGCTGGTGCTGAAGCGCAAAATTTCAATCGCTTTCAATAAGCGCTCGGCAAGTTGGATTTCCGCGCGCGCTTGTTCGGCGGGTTTGCCGGTTTGGATACTCTTGGCCACGAGCGTGCGGCGGTTGGCCACCACCAAACCCGCCAAGGCCGGCGGATGCAGCTCGAAATTGAAGTTGCGGTTCACGCGCTTGGGGTTCTGCGGTTTTTTCAATTCCGTGACTAACGATTTCAAAAGCTCCAGTGAAGTGCAAAACACAAAGCGACCGTTCACCGTGGCGGCGCACGGCATGAAGTTGTACGAGATGTCCAGCCGCTCGCCCTGTGGTGGGCGCAGATATTGGATGGTGTTGATGGCGACGCCTTCGTGCACCACAGCGGTCATCACCGAAGGCTCGCGCCCGCCCTGCTCGGCGGCGGCGAGGTTGGTGATGGTGACGATGGTTTGAAAAACAAGCTGGAACAAATTGCCATCTTGCGGGCGGTTGAGATCAAAGAGCAACGCAAAGCCCGGCAGCTTGATGCCCGGCTCGCCCTTGAAATGTTTAAACGATTGCTTGGCGGCGAGGAAGGTGATGGTGGAGCCAAAGGCCGGCATAATGTCATCGCCAATGTCGCGCCCGGGAAAGATGTTTCCAATGTCGCTCTCGAATTTATCGAAGCCCGCTTGCAGTCGCTCGTCCATCAACTCCTCGCGTTTGCCGTACCAGCCGCTGAGGTTGCGGTGGATGGAAAGTCCACCCATCAGCCCGGGCACAGTTGGCACATCGCGCGTGCCGGGCGTGTCGGCCTTGGAAAAAAACCACCCGAATTTTTCACCCAACACCTTGGGATCGCCCTCGATGCCGGCGGCGAACTTGAGGCCGGCTTTGTCAGCATCAAGCGTGAGCCCCAAATAATCACTTTGCATGGCCAGCTCGATGATGCCGGAAAACATGAGCGACACAAAACCGTCTTCATATTTTTCCGGCAGACTGAAGCGCTTGCCGGCGAGTTTGCGGAAGAACCCAAGATCGGCCCACGCGCGCACGAAGTGTTTGGCGCCCATGTCGCGCTCCATTTTTTTGAAGGCGGGATGGTGTGCCACGGCTACCTTCGCGTCCCCGCGCAGACCGGCGATGGATTGATCGAGCAAAGCAGCGGTGCTGGCGGCGGCGATCCAGTTTTTGTGAAAGGCAATAAAGGCTTTGCCTTCGAAGGTGAGCATCTCCAATTCGCCGCGCATTTCGCGCTTCACTTTGTCCTCGGCTAACGTGAGGAGCGGCTCGAGCCGTTCGCGCACATGCGCCCACGCGGCGGGATCGGTCACGCGAATCATCACCGCTAATTCCGGTTGTTTAACCTCTGCCTTCGGGTAAACGCCCACCGCGATTTCGCCAAAAAGTTTGTCGGCTGCCGTCCAAAGATTCATTCCGAGATAAGCCTCCGCCACTTTGCGACCGGCCGCATACTTTTTATATTGCGGCTGTTTCATGGCCTGTTTGATTTGGGGCGAGTCGAGGGCATCTGAAAAATACGCTGAGTCGCGCAACTCAATGAGGCGCTGGCCAAGGCCGTTGATTTCCACATAACCCACCGCGCCTTTGGGTATGGCGGCGGAAAGCGGCGCGGCGTTCGCAGCAAACGCGGCGGGTGAAAGTAAAAGGGTAAACAGCAGAAATGAGATTCGCATGAGGTTAGTGTGGGGGGTGAGGGTTGAAAGGCAACACGTTTTCTGTGATTTCCCTCTGTATACGCAATGAAAAAAGAATGGTTACACCGCCGCTTGTCGGCGCGGGAGCGATATGGTTTAATCCGCACATGAGCAATCATCTCGATTCGTTGCGGCAGTGCACGACCATCGTCGCCGATAGCGGCGATTTTGAATCCATCCGCGCCTACACCCCGCAAGACGCCACCACCAATCCCAGCCTCATTCTCAAAGCCGCGCAGATGCCTGAGTACGCGGAGTTGCTCGGTAAAGTAACCGCCGAAGCGGAGAGCATGGAGGATGCGCTGGACAAACTCGCCGTGTTTTTTGGATTGGAAATTTTGAAAATCGTGCCCGGCCGCGTGAGTACCGAGGTGGACGCGCGCCTCAGCTTCGACACCCCCGCCACCCTCGCCAAGGCGCGGTCGCTCATCGCGCGTTATGAAAAGAACGGCATCGACCGCGACCGCATTCTCATCAAAATCGCCGCCACGTGGGAAGGCATCCGCGCCGCCGAGGAATTGGAAAAAGAAGGCATCCACTGCAACCTCACATTGCTCTTTAGTTTCCCCCAAGCCGTCGCCTGCGCCGAGGCCGGCGTACAGCTCATCTCCCCTTTTGTCGGCCGCATCATGGACTGGCACAAAGCCAAGACCGGCAACGAGTACGCTCCCGCCGAAGATCCCGGCGTGCAATCGGTCACCGCCATTTACAACTACTACAAAAAATTCGACTACGCCACCGAAGTCATGGGCGCAAGCTTCCGCAACACCGGCGAAATCACCGAACTCGCCGGATGCGATTTGCTGACCATCAGCCCCAACCTCCTCGAAGAACTCCAAGCCACCGAAGGCGACCTCCCCCGCAAACTCACCGAGGAAACCGCCAACGCCAGTGACGCAGAAAAAATCTCCCTAAATGAAACCACCTTCCGCTGGGCGATGAACGAAGACCCCTGCGCCACCGAAAAACTCGCAGAAGGAATCCGCCGCTTCGCCGCCGATTCTGTGAAGCTGGAAGAATTCCTCGCCGACAAATTGCAACTCCAACCGGCCTAACTATTCCTTCGGCAAAGCCACCTGTCGGTTGCCGCGCAGATACGCCACGAGATCGCGCAGTTCGTCTTCCTTGAGCGCCAGCACGAGGCCCTCGGGCATCATCGAGAATTTCTGCGGATCAATCGCCGCCACGTCGCGCTTGGCCACGGTCACCACTTCGGCCGGCGTGGCGATGGTGACCGACTGGCCCTCACTGCGGCGAATGACGCCGACCAAAACGCGGTTGTCCTTCGTGCGCAAAATTGTTGTGCGATAGTCGTTGGGAATTTCCGCGTTGGGGTCGAGCATATTGGTGAGCAGATAATCGAGGTTGTTGCGATTGGATCCCGTGATGTCCGGCCCGATCTCGCCGCCTTCGCCGTAGAGCTTATGGCACTGCGCGCAGGTGCGTTGGTAAAGCGCTCGCCCGCGCGGCAAGTTGTCCGGCCGATTCACCTTCGCCTCCAGCAACTTTTTGTACTTTGCAATCTCCGCCAGCTTCGCCGCCGGCGTGGAACGGCTCACGCCCCAAACCTTGTCGAGCGTCGCGTTAATCTCCTCCACGCCATGCGCGCGCAATTGCCGTACAATGTCCGCCGGCAACTCATTCGCCTTCACCTTCCCGCGCGCCACTGCCGCCATCAGCGCCTTGGCAAAACTCACCCGCGAAGCCAGCGTCGTCAGCGCGTCGCGCTTGCCCGCCGTGTCCAGCTTCGCATAAATTTTAAAAATCGCCGACGGAGTCCTCGCATCCTCAAACACCCCCAACCCCCGCAACGCCTCCCGCCTCAGCTCCTTTTCTTCCAGCAATCCCCGCAACACCACTGGCAACGCCTTGTCCCGCGCCGCCACCAAAGCCGCCAACGCCTTTTGCCGATCCGCCAGCTTCGCCTTCCCATTCACCAACACCTTCCGCAACGCGT
>CAUZWB010000281.1:0-3904 GCA_963583525.1 Verrucomicrobiia bacterium
CTGCCTGCATATAGTTCGCGCTTCTCAAACGAAGGCGCCACGCCGGAGCAAAATTGCGTGTAATTCATACCCGCAAAATCCACCTCGGTGGCGTTGTTATTCTCCAGAGCCTCTTTCATTTGGCGGGCTCTCTCGACCGTTCTATTTTTAATAATCATAATATGATTTTCCAAAAGCCTCTCCCGCATTCGCCGAGCCCATACCGATAGGCTCCTTAAGCTTATGCAGCAAAAGCAGGATTGCTTTTATTGTATTACACACGAAAAAGCGTTTTCTCTAAAATTTCTTCAAAAAAAATCAGGAATCACTAAAACCCACTGAAAAATAGGGTTTTCTGGAGGAACAAACCTTAGGTTTTGAACGTGGGAACAAGCGTTTGGCCCGCCGGAACATAGGTTTGGCAGGCCAAACAAGGCATCTGGAGCGCCCAACCCTTCATCCCGCCCGCCAAACAGGCCATCGGGCGCGCCCGATCAAGGGTTCGGCCCGCCAAACAGCCCATCTGCCGCGCCAATCACTCTTTCAGCGTGTCCAGTTGGGTCTTGGGTGGCCTTCGTATTGGTTCGTATTCGGGTAGTTTTTGGTGGTTTTGGGTGGATTTGGGTGCCAATACTCCAGTGCCTTGTCGTTCTTGCTGACACTGAAGGACTAAAGCAGGTATTATTCCAAAAATAACCCCAATCTTCCTACCAGCTAACGGGACGGCGAATCGCATTTTGATGACATATTGCGTGAATTTTGGGACAATTGCGGAAAATCCACGCCTCTCATCCCCTCACAATCCTGGTTAAATTCATTTTAAATGGAAAACACGCATTTTAAAGTTGGCACAAGACTTGCGTTCAACTTTACCAATACGTGATGACTGTGGATGCGGTCGTTACAAAACTGCGCTCCCAAAAGGGCGTACAACCCAAACCAAAAAATAAAACCATGAAGAATCGAAATAAAAAGGGCTTTACCCTTATTGAATTGCTGGTAGTCATCGCCATTATCGGCATCTTGGCCAGTATGCTCCTTCCTACCTTGGCTAAAGCCAAGAAAAAGGCAAACCGCATGAAATGCTCGAGCAACCTCGGTCAACAGACTACTGCTTTCATCGCGGGCTCCAGTGACAATGGCGGGTTCATGTGGAATTTGCAGGATCGTGAAGTTCTCGATGCTTATGCGTCTGACTATCGCGATAAGCCAATGGGCAACTTCAATAACCACTATACGTGGGTTGATGGTGACGGAACAATCAAAGGTGGGAATGGTGTCCAAGCCGGCTTTCGGTACCATAGGGGATGGCACAATAGCGAAGTTCGCTTTGTTCCTACCGCTCCTGTCCACCGTGACTCGCTGAATTCCGTCAAAATGACGTTGTCACCCTCCGATCCGAAGAGCAAGCGCTACAATCAACTGGAGGAACAACAGGGTAATCTCAACGGCTGGGCCAAAAACAAGTGGTGGGGCGGAAGGAATGGCTTCTACGCCGATCACAGGAGTGGCAGCTATGCCTTGCATCTGGGTGGCAATGACCAAAAACCGGAGACCGTGCTTCACTTCACCCGCAACGTCCAAGGCCAAAACAACGCTTGGTGGGCCAGGTTGGCCAGCGGCAGAGTCAGAAACGCTGATGGGAATTTTGGCGCAACCCTGAGAGTGGGCACAAAGAATGGCGCAAACTTAAACAACCACAAATGGATTGGCCCGGACGGCGCAGGCCTCACCACAAGCGGCAAGTGGGGCAACTGGGTTATGGGGGGTAACAAAAGAAATGGCGTCAACAGGTTCGCCATGTCCGGACTGGACGGCGGCACGGGTAACTACTCGACTTCTGACGGTTCTGTGAAGCAAGGTGACGATGCTCAGTGGACCGCAGACCTTCTAGCGGCAGCGAAAGCCAAGGGCGAAGAGTTCCCGGAGGGCGGAAATGTGAGCATCCCGCGGCACTAGCCAAACCACAGACGACCTGAACAACATTCAACCCCTCGGCGCAAGCCCGGGGGGTTTTTTATTGGGCGGGTTTATTTTATTATAGGACGAATCGGGTTGCGGTGGGGTGTGGGCGCAACGGATTGATTGAACTGCACCATAATCAAGCCACAAAAAAAAGCCCCCCGGTTGGGGGAGCTTTTGCTTGGAATAATGTGAGGGCTACTCGGTCCCGGCAGGCTCATCCTCCGAGCTGACGTCGGGGTCTCCCTCGCCCTCCGGCATCTCAACTGGATCCTCGGTGGGTTCACCAGTGTCTTCTTCTGCTCCACAGCCAATCATGAATGTGGAGAGGGATGCCACGGCGAACGCGGTGGCCACATATTTTGTGTATTTCTTTAGCATTTTTTCTTTTTGGGTTTTCTTTGACAGGATCGATTAATCGGCCCCGCCACCAAAGGCGACTGAGCGGGTTCATTTTGCGGGAAAGGTTCAGGTCATGCAAACCCATTTTCTCAATAAAAACAGCCCATCTGCCGCGCCAATCACTCTTTCAGTGTGTCCAGTTCGTTGTTGTGCCGGTCCAATCCCAGCTGCAACTGTTTTGGAGGGCGGCAGCGGCTTCTGTTGCAGCTTCGTGGGTGTCGTAGACGTAGGACTCAATTGGATACTTCCCCAACTCGGCTTGCTGGACTAATCCACTCCCCCTGAGAAAACCCTCCTCGGCCAGATAAGCAGCCACCAGTGCCTTTACCCAGATCGGGCACGGATCTCTGAATTTGATCTCCCGGATTTTGAGGTCAGTGTGTACAGCGCATGAATGGGTTGCGACTGTGGGCTTGTCACGGGGGCAGTTTGCGGCAGACTCGCCGCATGCAAACCCTTTCCCGTCGTCAACTGCTCGGCACCCTTGCCGGAGCCAGCCTCGTTTTTCCATTCATCACCCGCGCCGCCGATCCAAAGGCAAAAATCCTAGGCACCCGCGTCATCAGCCTACGCCCAAACCACTACCACGGCTGGCCCACGCTGGCGCGCCGCAAGAATGGCGAGCTGCTGCTGGTGTGTTCGGGTGGCCGCGAAAGCCACGTGTGCCCCTTCGGGCAGGTGGAACTGATGCGCTCAAGCGACGACGGCAATACATGGAGCTTCCCGCGCGTGTTGCTCGACAGCCCCATCGACGACCGCGATGCCGGCGTGCTCGAGACTGCCAAGGGCTCGCTCTTGGTTACCACCTTCACCTCTAATGCGTATGACGAATATTATTTGAAAAAGGGTGTTCAGAAAAAATGGTCGGCGGAAAAACGCGCCCGTTGGCTGGGCGCGCACCATCGCGTTCCCGCCGCCGCGCGCACCGCCGAGCTGGGCAACTGGATGATCCGCAGCACCGATGGCGGGGTGACGTGGAGCCCGCGCTACGACAGCCTCGTGAACAGTCCGCACGGCCCGGTGAATTTGAAGGACGGCCGCGTGCTCTACGTCGGCAAAAATCTTTGGAATGAATTTCGGAATGAGAAAACATGGATCGGCGTTTGCGAATCGAAAGACGACGGCCAATCTTGGCGGCGGCTTGCAGAAATCCCCACCCGCAAAGGTGACGACGCAAAAAATTATCACGAGCTGCACGCCGTCGAAGCCGCCGATGGCACGCTCATCGCGCACATCCGTAACCACAATAAAAAACACCACCGCGAAACGCTCCAAAGCGAGTCGCACGACGGCGGCAAGACGTGGACCGAGCCGCACTCCATCGGCGTGTGGGGATTGCCGACCCACCTGTTGCAACTCAAAGACGGTCGCTTGCTCATGACCTACGGCTACCGTCGTAAACCCTTTGGCAACCAAGCCCGAGTGAGTGCAGATCACGGCAAAACTTGGAGCGAGCCCATCACTCTTTCCGCCGATAGCCCCGGCGGCGACCTCGGCTACCCTTCCACCGTCCAGCTCGACAACGGCTCGCTGGTGACGGTGTGGTACGAGCGCATGGCCG
>CAUZWB010000282.1:0-3897 GCA_963583525.1 Verrucomicrobiia bacterium
GCGCAAAAAAAAAAGAAAGGAAGATGGGGAAAGGCCCTGAAAAACAGTTCCCAAAAAGGTGTTTTTGCGTTGCTTTTTTGTGAATAGATTCACAGAATCGGGGGTCGAAAACAAACGCACAAAAGTGTCATAACAGCGCAACCAACCCAAACCAGATTTATGAGCAAGAAAACCGGATACCAATTCTGTGGCGGCAACGACCACGCCACCAACCCCAATCGACGTGACTTTCTGTCCGTAGGCGCCATGGGCGGCCTCGGGCTGGGGCTGACGCTCGGCGATTTTTTGTCGCTCGAGGCCAATGCCGCGGGTGAGGATTGGAAGGATGTGGCCAAGCAAAGCAAGCCGGGTAAGGCCAAAAACGTCATCAACATTTTCCTGCCGGGCGGCTCGGCGCATCAGGAGTCGTGGGATCCCAAGTATCTTTCACCGGCGGAATACCGCGGCCCGTTGGGCACGGTGAAGACGAATACCGGCGAACGGTTTTCGCAGAACCTGAAGAACACCGCGAAGGTGGCGGATAAAATCGCGGTCATTCGCTCGATGACCCACGGCGAAGCGGCGCACGAGCGCGGCACGCATAACATGATGACTGGCATCCGCCCCAGCCCGGCGGTGATTTTCCCAAGCATCGGCTCGATCGTCAGCCACGAATTTGGCCCGCGCAAAAATTTGCCGCCTTACGTGGCCATCCCCAGCCAAAGCCGCAACGGCGGCACGGGTTATCTCGGCAGTGCGTTTGGCCCCTTCAGCCTCGGCGCGGATCCGGGCAACGCCAATTTCCGCGTGCGCGATTTGGCTCTCCCCAACGGCATTGACGCCAATCGATTTGGTAAGCGCCGCGACATGCGTTCGATTGTGGACAGCCATTTCAGCGCGCTTGAAAAGAGCGATGCGCTGGCGGGCATGGACAGTTTTTATCAACGCGCCTACGCGATGATTTCCTCGCCGGAAGCGCGCGATGCGTTTGACCTGAATAAAGAACCGGCCAAGCTGCGCGACGAGTACGGGCGCAACACCGCTGGTGGCCGCTTCCTATTGGCGCGGCGTTTGGTGGAATCCGGTGTGCGGATGGTGAGCACCACCTACGGCGGCTGGGATCATCACAGCAACATCGCTGCGGCGAATGGCGGGCAAATGCCGGCGTTCGATCAGGCCTTCGCGGCACTGATTCGCGACCTCGACACGCGCGGGATGCTCGACGAAACGTTGGTGATGGTGACCAGTGAATTTGGCCGGACCCCGAAAATCAACCGCACGGCGGGCCGCGATCACTGGCCAAAAGTGTTCAGCGTGGTCATGGCCGGCGGCGGCGTCAAAGGCGGCTATATTCACGGCATGTCTGACCCCACCGGCGCGGAGCCCGAGGAAGATCCGGTGCACGTGCCGGACTGGGCAGCCACGGTGTACTCGCTCATCGGCATCGATCCGCAACGTCGATTGGAAGGCCCGGGCAATCGCCCGATGCCGATCAATTACGACGGCGAAATTCTGAAGGGAGCGCTCACCTAAGCCGGGCGGCATCTCTGACAATCCACCGCGCCCGGGGCAATGTTTCGCAAGGAACTTTGCCCCGCGCGTTTACAAAACCATAAGAATTAAAGAACTGAAGAATCACACAATGAAAACGATGAAGCACTGGATATTGATGCTCGGGATGACCGGGCTGGTTTGCAACACGGCGGCGGTGGATCCGCGACTGACTTTTCTTTCGCCCGGCGGGGTTCAACTAGGCAAAGAGACGGAGGTCACTTTCCGCGGCTCACGCCTTGCGGATGTTGAGGATATTTTCTTTTATCATTCGGGCGTGAAGCTGGTGAAGATCACCGAGAAGAATGATCGCTTTGTTAAGGCGGTCATCAAGGCCGATGCCGGTTGCCCGCTCGGCGAGCACAAGGCGCGCGTCCGCACGCGCGGCGGCGTGACTGAGCTGCGCACGTTTTTCGTGGGGCCATTCCCGATGGTGACCAAGGTGACACCCAAGGCAGGCGAAGGCCCGCAGAAACTACCGCTCAATTGCACAGTGGCTGGATCTGTGCGCGCGGAATCGGTGGACCGCTACGCGGTGGAAGTGAAAAAAGGCCAGCGTATTTCCGCCGAGGTGGAAAGCATTCGTCTGGGCCGTGGATTTTATGATCCGTATGTGGCAATCGAGAATAGCAAAGGATTTATCGTGGCGCGTTCGGACGATACCCCGCTGTTTGTGCAGGATTGTTTTGCGTCCGCTGTGGCAAAGGAAGACGATGTGTACACGATTGTGCTGCGTGAAACTTCATACGGCACGCTGGGCGCATATCGCCTTCACGTGGGCACGTTCCCAAGACCCACTGCGGTGTACCCCGCGGGCGGACAGGAGGGCAAGGAATTGGAAGTTAAATTCATCGACAAAGTCGCCGGCGATTTCAAACAGAAATATGTCGCGCCCGAACCCAAATCATTTGAGGCCACCTTCGGTCAGCAGAACCAGCCGTGTTTCCGCGACCTCGCTGTCTTCCCGCAAGCGGAAGGCGTGGTGGCGCCTTCGGGCAACAAGGTGCGCGTGTCGCCTTTCCCAAACGAACTCGAAGCCGAGCCAAACAATTCCGTGGGCGAAGCGCGCCTCATTGAGGCGCCACTTCCGTTCGCGCTGAACGGCATCATCCAAGCCAAAGGCGACGAAGATTGGTTTCGGTTCACCGCAAAAAAAGGCCAGCGTTTTGACGTGCGCGTGTACGCCCGTAAGCTGCGATCCCCCATCGACACGGTGATGAACATTTGCAACAAGGACGGTCGCAACCTCGCCAGCAACGATGACTCCGGCGGGCCCGACAGTTACATCAGCTGGACCGTCCCCGCCGATGGCGAGTACACCCTTCGCATCCGCGACCACCTCGGCAACGGCGGGCCGGACTACACCTATCGCGTGGAATTCCAGCCTCGCGTGCCCAAGCTAAGCTTGTACGTGCTGGACACCAGCCGTTATGACACCCAAACGCGCAAGAACGTCGTGGTCGCGCGCGGCAATCGTTTCCCGCTCGTCATTCAGGCGCGCCGCGGTAATTTTGGCGGTGCGCTCGCGCTGAGCACCAAGGATTTCCCTCCGGGCATCACCCTGCACTCCGCACCCATGGCCAGTAATAAATCATCCCAAACAATCGTGTTTGAGGCCGCAGCCGATGCGCCGATTGGCGGCAAGCTCGGCGATCTCATGGGTAAACTCTTGGGTGAAAAAGTTGCCGATATCAGCGGTGGTATCTGGCAAAACTACGATCTCGTGCAGAGTGGCAACCGTGGTGTTTATTATAAAACGTGGGTGGATAAAATGGCCGTTGTGGTGGTGGAAGAATTGCCGTTCAAAATTCGCATCGAAGAAATCAAGGCACCGTTGGTGCGCGGGGGCACATTGCCGCTCAAAATCATCGCCGAGCGCAAGGAAGGCTTCACCGGCAACATCAACGTGCGAATGCTCACCCGGCCATCGGGGCTCAGCTGCAGCTCGAACATTAATATCCCGGCCGGCAAAAATGAAATTACCTATCTCTTCAGCGCCAACACCGGTGCGGAGATTCTCGATCACAAGATCGCCATGCTCGGCACCGCCACCGTCAGCAGCGGCACGGCATACGTGTCCACCCAGCTCACTTCGCTGAAAATCACGGATTATTTTATGGTCGGCAAAATTATTCCCGCCACCACCACGCAGGGCTATCCCACGGCGTTGAAATGCGAGTTCACCAACAAAACAAAATTCCCCGGAACGGCCACCGTGGAATTGGTCGGTCTCCCAACCGGCACTACCACCTCCAAGCTGGAGATGACGCAGGACACCAAGGAACTCACCTTCCCCATTACCGTGGCCGACAACGCTCGCGCCGGGTTGCACCGCACGGTGTACTGCAAAATGACGCTGAACCACAC
>CAUZWB010000283.1:0-3897 GCA_963583525.1 Verrucomicrobiia bacterium
AAGGGCGTGCAAAAAGCGGTCAAAAATATTGAGACCAAAATCCTGCCCGAACTGCTCGGACGCGATGCCACTGATCAAGTGGGCATCGACCACGCCATGCTCGCCGTGGACGGCACCGCCAACAAATCCAAGCTCGGCGCCAATGCCGTGCTCGCCGTGTCCCTCGCCACCGCCAAGGCCGCGGCCAATGCGCTGGGTCAGCCGCTTTATAAATACCTCGGCGGGCCGAACGCCAAGGTGCTGCCCGTGCCGATGGCCAATGTCATCAACGGCGGCGCGCACAGCGATGCGCCGATTGATTTTCAGGAATTTATGGTCATGCCCACCGGCCTGCCTACTTTCAGCGAAGGACTCCGCGCTATCACCGAAATTTTCCACGCGCTCAAGGGCGTGCTCAAAAAGCGCGGGCTCTCCACCGCCGTGGGCGATGAAGGCGGCTTTGCGCCTGCGCTCAAGGGCACCGAGGACGCTCTCGAATGTATCCTCGCCGCCATCAAAGCCGCCGGATACAAGGCTGGAAAAAACATCCACCTCGCGCTCGATGTGGCCAGTAGCGAATTTTACGACAGCAAAAAGAAACGCTACGTTTTCAAGAAAGGCGATGGCCGGAAAATGACTGCGGACGAGATGGTCGATTTCTACGCCAAGCTCGTCAAAAAATATCCCATCATCAGCATCGAGGACGGCTGCGACGAAAACGACTGGGCCGGTTGGAAAAAACTCACCGACAAAATCGGTGACCAAGTGCAACTCGTCGGCGACGATCTCTTTGTCA
The DNA here is from genome assembly GCA_963583525.1 of Verrucomicrobiia bacterium. Classification (GTDB taxonomy): domain Bacteria; phylum Verrucomicrobiota; class Verrucomicrobiia; order Limisphaerales; family UBA1100; genus JACNJL01. Next base: position 776 of record CAUZWB010000283.1, read on the forward strand.
CCAACGTAAAATTCCTCCAACGCGGCATCGACACCGCCACCGCCAATTCCATCCTCGTCAAGGTCAACCAAATCGGTTCATTGACCGAAACCCTCGACGCCGTCGAGCTGGCCCACAACCACAACTACACCGCCGTGCTCAGCCATCGCAGCGGCGAAACCGAAGACGCCACTATTGCCGACCTCGCCGTGGCCACCAACTGCGGCCAGATCAAAACCGGCTCCCTAAGCCGCAGCGACCGGACTGCTAAATACAACCAGTTGCTCCGCATCGAACAGGAACTCGGAAGCAGCGCCATCTACGGCGGGCGGATTTAGCGAGAGGGGCTGTTTCACCTTGCCTTAGAGAAACATCGCTTGGCGAAGTTGTAGGCGTACTCGCCCTGTGACTTCAGGTTTGCTCCCCGCTATGAAGTGGTTAGTATTTGGGGAGCCATGAAAACACAACCGCTTTCCGCCGATCTACAGCGTCAACATCTTGAGGTGACGCGGCGTTATTTTTTGGGGATGGGTGCAGCGGGGTTGGCAGCAGTTCAGGGGCACTCCTTGTGGGCAGGGGATGCGGAGATTCTTGCGGATGCCACGGAGGATTTGGAGTATCTCACGTACGCCAAGGAATTCGGCACGGTGGAGCGCGGCAAACCGCTGCCCTACAAGTTGCCTTTGGAAAAGCGGCTGGAGATCGGGCTGGAGCGCAAGACGTGGAAGCTGGAGGTGATTGGCGATGCAAAGAGCAATTCAGCACTGTCCAATCCCATCACTCGCGCGAAAGGTAATGCACTGGATTTCGCGGCGCTCATGAAGCTGGCGGAAAAACACGCGGTTCGGTTTCTTAAAATCATGAGCTGCAATAATATGAGCAAACCGCTGGGCATGGGCTTATGGGAGGGTGTGCCATTGCGCGAGGTGCTGTGGCTTACCAAGCCAACGGCCAATATCCGGCGGGTGTTTTACTACGGGCACCACAATGACGACCCGAAACAGCGTTTCCAAAGCTCGCTGCCGGTGGGCCGGGTGCTGGAGGATCCGCCCGGCGATAACCCGGTGATGCTCTGCTACAAACTCAACGGCCAATGGCTCAGCGGCCGGCGGGGCGGGCCGGTGCGGATGCTGGTGCCCGATGCCTATGGTTTTAAATCGGTGAAGTGGCTGAAGACCGTGGTGATCACCAACAATCATCAGGCCAATGACACCTACGCGGGCGGCAACAACGACATTGATAGCTGGATGAAATCAATGGCCCGGTTTGTGTACAAACCGCTCAGGGAAAAAGCGGGCGTGCCTATCCCGGTGACGGGCCTCGCGCAGGTGGGCGTCGGCGGAGTGAGCAAGGCGCAGGTGTGGATTCAACCGAAGAACAAGCCGTGGCCCAAGGACGATCCCTACTTCACCAAGGCGCCGTGGCAGGACGCCACGATCCTGCCGCCGCCTGAAAAATGGGGCGGGGATTTTCCGGACGGCAAGCTGCCGGCGGATGTGCGGTTTTTCACCGAGTCGGGCCGACCCAAGGAATGGCCCCTGCGCTACACCATCGCCCACTGGGCCACGTTGCTGAAGGATGTGGCGCCGGGCGAGTACAACGTTTACTGCCGCACGATTGATTTGAAAGGGAACGCCCAACCCCTGCCCCGCCCTTTCGGGAAATCCGGCCGCAACGCGATCCAGAAATCGCCGATAACCGTCGGGTAAACTTTACGCGCACTTTACGCACATCACCACATCGGGGGAAATCTCAAGGCGTTCTTCGGCGATGGGTTGTTTGCACTTGCCGCAGAGGCCGTAGCGATTTTGGGTGATGCGTTTGAGGGCGTTGGTGATGCGTTGGAGTTGTTGTTCCTGACGGCGGCGCAGCTCGAGGGCCATCTGCTGGTTTTGCATGGCGTCCATCCGCGAGAGACGGCCGATGGCGGTGTCGAGCTTCACCACGCCGGAGGCATCCTTGCTGGCGACGAGGTCGGCTTGGATTTCTTTTTCCAACGCGAGTAAGCGTTCGCGGAAATGGGTTTGGCGTTCGGGGGTCATTGTTTTGGGTAGGGCGGTTTCTCCGAAACCGCCTCGGCGCGCTCGGAGAGCTCGCCCTACCTACTTAGTGGCTTTCACCTTTTCAAAAAACACCACGTGTTGCCACGGGAGTTTTTTATAAGTGCCCACGTGTTTGAGTGCGAAGAGGGCGGCTTCTGTTTTTACCTGCGCCTCGGTCATTTTATGGAGGCGTTTGATGGGGACTTTGGGGTCTTCGCCGCGGTATTCGACGAAGGCGATGCGGCCGCCGATCTTGAGGCCTTTCACGATGCCGGCCATCATTTCGTAGGGGTGGGAAAATTCGTGGTACACATCAACCATGATGACGAGGTCCATCGAATTGGGCGGCAGCTTGGGATCGCTGATGGTGCCGAGCACGCCTTTCACGTTCGTGATGCCGGCGTCTTTCATTTTCTTGGCGAGCAGCGCGAGCATTTCGGGCTGAATGTCCACGCCGTGCACGGCTCCTTTTTCGCCGATGACTTTGGCCATGTGGCGGGCGATGTAGCCGGTGCCCACGCCGATATCGGCCACTTGATCGCCGGGCTGCAGCTTGAGGCAGCGGATCATTTCAGCGGTGTGTTCCTCGCGTTCGCGTTCGGGGCGCTCGAGCCAGCGCGCGGCTTGATGCCCCATCACATGGGAGATTTGCCGACCCAAATAAAACTTGCCGATACCTTCGACATTGGGCTTGAGCAGCTGTTGATACAGCGCATCGGTGCCGGGCAAGGTAACGGGGCCAAATGGCGCGGGCGCAGGTGGAGCATCCTGCGCCACGGCCATTCCGGAGAGGCCGGAGAGGCCGGTTATTAGAATTAATAATTTATAAGTCTTCATCTTGAAACTCACCCAACTGACGGGTGAACGTGTAATGGTACGGGTACATCACAAGGTTGCGCTTGGCTTCCTCCTGCCCGCCCGCGGGAATGGTGAACGGGAGCGACACCACATAAAACGCGCTGCCCGCTACGAGCGCACACAGGCCCAGCGGTCGGCACACCACCACGTCGGCCACGATCGCGGGCACGGACTTTCCGGAACCCGCCGGATTTGCATTTGCTTTACCCGCCAGCAGAAACATCGCCGCCAGCCACACCACTA
>CAUZWB010000284.1:0-3845 GCA_963583525.1 Verrucomicrobiia bacterium
CGAATTGATTCAGGGGATGAATAAATCCACAGGGAGAAACGTTGGCATTTATCCGGAAATTAAACATCCTCAATTTCATTTAGGCGAAGGAAAAGACATTTCAAAAGCGATCGTCCGTGTTCTAAAGAAATATGGATACACAAAAAAAACCGATGCCGTTTATTTGCAGGTTTTCATTTTTGATGAAGTAAAGCGTTTGCGCGACGTGCTTTTGCCGGAATTGGAAATGGACTTAAAGCTTGTGTTCCTCGTCAGCGGCAGTCGGCAATACAACTGGATAAATGAAAAAGGGGGTATGGAAAAAGTGGCAAAGTATGCCGATGGCCTTGGTCCCAACATATCGATGATCGTTTCCAACAAGTCCAATCCGGGTGTCCCCGAAATTTCGAACCTCGTCCGCAATGCCCATCGCGCCGGATTGGTTGTGCACCCTTACACATTTCGAATTGAAAAAAACGCAATCCCGAAGTACGCGAAAAATTTTAACGAGCTGCAGGAAATATTTTTCCACAAAGCAAACATCGATGGTGTTTTTACGGATTTCCCAGACCGCGTTGTGAAATTCCTGCACCGATGATGCGCTCCGTGCTTATCGCGCATGGGTTCACTTCACTTTGACTTTTGCCAGATAGATGCTCGTTTTACCTTCGTGCGATGAGTAGTAGCTGATCCACAACATGCCTTTGTGCCAGACGAGCCCGGGGTAGCTGGTGTCGCCGCCGGAGGGGAGCTTGAGGGTTTCGGTGAGTGTGCCTTTTTTGGGGTCGAGCCAACAGAGTGATGTGCGGGTTCCGCCACGATACAATCGTGCCACGGCGAGGATGTGGCCGTCGGGCAACTGAATCATGTTCGGCCCGCCGATGCGGAGGTTGAGGTCGCTCCATTTCCACTCCGTGTACGGTGGCTGGGAATGGCCGAGCTGGGCCATTTTGTTCCCCGTCTCGTGACGGAGCAAACACAGCGCAGTGTTGTCCGCGAGAAAAAGTATCTTATCCTCACCGCATCCGGCTGGCGCAGTGAGCTTGGGAACCAGCGTTTTAAAATTCCGGCCGGTGGCGGATTTGTACAGGCGCAGCGTGCGTATTTGGCGATCGCGCTCGGTGCTGTAGCCCATCGTGTAAGCCGCACCCCCGTGCCACTGCACGCGCCACAGCCAAAACCCCGGATCGCCAATCGCCCGTCCCGGATCCCACGTGTGACCGCCGTCTTTGGAAAACCACGTCATCGATTGGTACCGCACCTTGGCCGTCGCGATCATCCCCGCGCCATTGAGCATCAGCTCGCCTTTCGGCGTTAGCGTAATTTTTGCATCGCGCAAATCATACTTCGGCGAGGTGACCAATGCCGTCGATTTCCAGTTGCGGCCGTCCCGTGATGTGATCACCCGCAACGCGCCGTTCGGCGACACGTGCGCGCGCCCTTCGCGAAACACGCAAATCCACCGGCCCTCAAATCGGATCAAGTCCGTAAATGCATTGTGCGGTGCCTGATCCCAAATGCGCCGCACCTCCACCAGTTTCGGCTGAGGCAAAGCCGCCGCTGCGGCGGCCATAGTGATGAAACTGCAAACCAGAATGAACAGGAGTTTTTTCATAATGTCATCGTCAAGCACGCAGTTTTCTCCCAGAAGCAGGGCTCACCCAATACGAATGCACCGGGCAAGTTTCACTTTTATCTCGATTCGTTTAGTTTGATTTCAACGTTTGCAGGTAGGCTAGCAGATCGGCGAGCTGATCGGGCGTAAGCGCAGCGGCGAGGCCGGGAGGCATGGAGGAGACGGGGAGTTTTTGGCGCTTGACGGTTTGTTTGGCGGCTAAATTTACCGCTACACCCACGGCGGTGCGGATGCTGATGGTGTCCGCACTTTCGTTGGTGATAAACCCGACGTGGGATTCTTTGTCTTTGGTGGTGAACAAATAGGTGTCGAAGCCCTGCGCGATGACGGCGCCGGGTTGGAGGATGGATTGGATGATTTCCGTCGGCTTATAACGCGTGCCGATGTCGACGAGGTGCGGTCCCTTGGGCGTTTGGCCGGCGGCGGTGGTGTGGCAGCTGATGCACGCCTGCGAAGTGAAGAGCCTCTTGCCGCGCGCGACGTTTCCTTTGGCCTTGAGCGCGCGCGCGGTGGCAATCTTGTCGCCGAGGGCGATGTTGAAATTTTTTGGGTTACCGGTGGGCGCGGGAATCTTGAATGGTACGTTTGGCTCTTTAACTGCCACGGCGGTGCCGCTCGGCAAACCCGCGATGCTCACCTTGTGGCGTGCGAGTTGCGCCTTCACGCCATCGACGGTGGGCTTGGGCGCTTTTGCGAGGGCTGTTTTTAAACCGGCTTCAATCGCCGGGCTGCCGCTCCATTTTTCGCGCGCGAAGTACGGGCCGGAAGTATCCGGGCGCGTGCCCCACCAGCCCTCGGTGTAGCCGCCTTCGCGATGGTACAAGCGCACGAGCGTGGCCAGCGTGGCGGGATCGGGATTCTTGGCAGCGCGGGCGTTGAGGGTGGTGACGACTTTGTCGTCGTGAATATATTTTAAAACGCCGAGCGCCGTGGTGCCGTGCGTGCCATCGAGTGCGCCGAGTAAAGTGTCGACGGGTTTCAAAGCAACCAGTGTGCGCGTCGCGAGATGCGGCAGGACGCCCGCCGGGTTGGGCTCGTTGTGGGCGGCGGCCTTTTCGAGCTTGGGTGCAGCGGCGAGGGGGAGGATCGCGGCTGCGGCGGAGGCATCGCCCAATCGGCCAAGGCTGATGAGCGCCTGCGCGCGCAAGCGGGGATTCTTGCTATCCAGCGCGCTGACGAAAATGTCATTTTTCAAATCCTTCAGCTCGCCTTTGCGATCGGTGAGCGCGCGCAGGGTGAATTCCGTTACGTCTGCATTGGCGGCAAGTTTCAGCAGATCATTCTGCGCCTTCGCGCCGTTGAGTTGTTTGAGGGTGAAGATGGCGGCGACGCGGCCGGCGAGCGGCACGGCCTTGTCGCCGGCCAGCGTGTTGAGCTTGGCCGTGCGGGCAGCGCTTGTGCCGCGGCGTTTTAGCTCGAATTGCGCGTGGAGGTTTTGTTGTTGGCTGGGGCCAACGAGCAAATCAAACAGGGCGGCGTCATCGATCTTTGTGACATCCGGGAACGGTTCCGGTTTGAAACTCTCAGGCACCACTTGCACCACAAAGCCAACGTTCGGACCGCTGTAGGCGAACTTGCCGCCGTGCCAACTGGCGACGTACATGCGGCCGCTGGCGTCCACGTCGATGTCGGTGGGACGAGGGATGGTGAGGAAGGTTTCCTGATGCGTGTCAAAGGTCGCGCCATTGGCGGGCGGGTTGTGCAGAAACACCGCGCTGCGGCCCCAGTCGCAGGTGTACACGGCGTGGCTAAAAGGTTTGGGCCAGCGGGTATCGTGATAAAACATGCCGCCGCAGCCGGAGCCGCCGCCGTAATCCTTGAGCGTCGGGAAGATTTCGCCGGCGAAATTTTTGTACCACGAGGGGTAGCCGTACTCGGCGCTCTGCATGATGTGGCTGAAACGCACGTTCCATCCGCCACCGTCGTTGGTGTTGTCGCGCGTGAAGATGTTGAGGTACGGGTCGATGCAGGCATCGAGAATATTGCGCAGGCCCCAGCAATAAATTTCCATATCCGTGCCGTCGGGTCGGATGCGGACGATGCCGCCGCCGCGCCGACTGAGCACGCGGCCATCGGCGCCTACGGCTTTTGTAAATCCAAAGTCGCCCACGGCGATGTAGATCCAGCCGTCGATGCCCATGCGGATGCCGTTGGTGGTATGGTCGGCGCCGCGCTTGGAAACGTAGTCCGTGCTGATGCCCTCGATGAGGCGCTTCTCCTTGTCGGCCAC
>CAUZWB010000285.1:0-3839 GCA_963583525.1 Verrucomicrobiia bacterium
TGACCTCCGCGTTCAAGGGAAGTTCCACAATTTGATAACGCGCGACCAAGCCAGGAACAATCTCAGAGGGCGGCTGTAGCCAGTGCAACTTTCCAATCGAGTGCTTGATCGCCAACTCGATGTACGAAACGTGGCTGATAAAAAGCTCGTTGTCCATGCTCACCAACTCATCCACCAGGCTTGGCGGCAATTCTTCGTGCTCGTCAAACAGCCAAATCGCCGTGCACGTATCCAGCAGCAGCCTCATCAGGCGGACAGTTCGCTCGGATTGTTACCATAAAAGTCCGCCTCCAACTGCGGATCCGGCTCATTAAAATCCTTCGGCAACGGCATCATCCCCCGCGCCAATCCCACAGGCCGCTTGCCTTCGGGCGTCAGTTTCAGCGGCGTAATCTGCGCAAAGGGCTTGTTGTTTTTGCACAGCACAATGCGCTCCCCATTCTGCACGCGCCGCGAAATCTCAGAAAACTTCGCCTTCGCCTCCGCTATGTTGACCATCTTCATGGTCATGAAGTTGGTCACCTTTGACGATTTGTCAACTATTTTGCCACTTTTTCCAACATTTGCAGCAGCGATTTCTTGATTTTTTCGGATGCCAGAATCTCCAGTGTGCAGGTTCCCATCCACGTTTCGTAGCCGCCGAGGGTGTGTTGGCGGGGGGTGGGGAGGTAGCCGTTGTGGCCGTTGGCCAGCTCGATGGTGAAGGTGGCTTGCGGCAGCGGGCTTTTGGCCTTGAGGGTGAGGCCGATTTCGCAGAGCACTTCGCAGGGAATGCTGGTGATGCCCACTTCGCCGAGGCGCAGCGCCTGCAAAATAATCTCCTCTTCGCGCGGGCCATTGGCGAGGGCGAGGGTGCGGTGGGCATAAGCATTGGCGAGGCCGGAGATGGGCTTGGGCGGCGTGTCGGACAACACGGACTTGGCATAGGCAATTTGTTTGGCGGTGGGTTGGCGCGTTTTCAGTGTGAGCAAAGTTTGCTCCATGGCGAGCGTGATGTCCTTGTGAAACTTCGCTTTCGTGTGCGCGGCGTGCACGCGGTCGGCCACGAGCTTGGCGACTTCGTTCATCCGCTGGAGCGGCGGCTGCCTCGGGCGCGGGACGCGGAAGCTGATGTTGTTGATGTCGCCACTGGTGCCGTTGGACATCATCGCGATGAAGCCCGCGTCCTTGCCAATCGCCTTTTCGATGAGGCCGGAAAACGCACCGAAATAATCCGCCGACACGCCGCCGGCCGGAATGCCGCCCACGTAGTGAAGTGAGTAATTGGCCAGCAACGCGATCGGCCGCCCATCGGTGCCGCGCAGGGAAACGAAATGCACCTCCGGATCCGTGGGGCCGGCGGGGCGCTCGATGAGATTGCGCGGCGGGTTCATGCGCGCGATATCGTTATTGTTGCCAAAGGGATTGAGCGCGATGCCGCCGGGCTTCATGTGCCACCGCCGGTTAAAAATCTCCTCCGGCACCAGCGCCACTCCATGGGCCATCTCCGCAGGCGCGAGATTTTTCTCTGCGCGGGCAATGGCCTCGGCGATGCCCTCGACGAGTTGTTTGAAATAAGCACGATGCGCGGCGTCATCGCGATTGTTACGGCGGTCCTTGCCTGGCGGCGCGGTGTGCGTGTGCGTGGCGGCGACGAGGATCCGGTCGGCGCGAACCTTCGTGCGCTTGGCGGCCAGCGCCTTCGCGCGGTCGAGGTAATTGCGACCGATAAGGCAGTTGTCCACGATGACAATCGCCAGCCGCGTTTGGCCGTCGTCACAAACAATCGCCCGTGCGTGCAATGGGTCGTGGGCCTTTTCCGCCAACCGCTCGCGGAAGGAGCCAATCATCTGCACCGGCCAAAGTTTCGGCGTGATGTCCACCTTCGCCGCACCGGCGCGAAACTCCGCCCAAGCGTGGGAGGTGAGGAGAAAGATCGAAATGAGGATGTTGGTTTTCATAATTCGTTGCGCTGGTAGGGCGCGCTGTCCCAGCGCGCCGCGGCCGTTTCAGAGAAACGGCTCTACCGGCCTTCGCGTTTGTCAGGATTGAATTTTGCGTTTTGGGTGGGCATACGGGCGCCGGTTTCCTTGCGCCATGCGGCGAGCTTGCCGGCGAGGATTTTCACCTTGTCGGGGTGCTTCTTGGCGAGGTCGTTTTTCTCGCCGATATCCTCGCGCAAATTAAAAAGCTCGAGCTTGCTGTCCTCGTACCACTCGATGAGTTTCCAGTCGCCCTCGCGCACGGCGGCGGTGGGGGCGCAGCCTTGGTTGCCGTAGTGCGGGTAATGCCAAAAAATCGCACCGCGGTCATGCGGTTGGTTGCGCAGCGCTTTCGTGAAACTCACCCCATCAATCGGCGCGGGCAACTGCGGCTTGATGTCGGCCAACTCCAGAATCGTCGGGAAAAAGTCCGTGCTGGTGACGGGCGTGTCATTGACGCTGCCGGGCTTGGTCACGCCCGGCCAGCGCACCATCATCGGCTCGCGAATCCCGCCCTCGTACATCCAGCCCTTGCCGCCGCGCAGGGGAAGATTGCTCGTCGGGTGCCCTTCGCTCGTGGAGAGCCCTCCGTTGTCGCTCATGAAAAACACCACGGTGTTTTCCTCGAGCTTCAGCGTTTTCAAACCATCGAGCACTTTGCCCACAGCCATGTCCATCGCCTCCACCATGCCGCCGTAGACGGCGTGTTCCTGCACGAGGCGCACCTTTCGGTTGTGTTCCTTGCCCCACTTGGCTTCGAGGCCGCGTTCTTTTTTGCGGGCCAAATATTTGTCGCGCAGGTCCGTGCGGGAGATCAGTGGCGTGTGCACGGAGTAAAATGAGAGATAGGCGAGGAAGGGTTTATTTTTGTTGGCGGCCATGAACTTGACCGTCTCGCTGGCGAGCCGATCGGGCAGATGCTCCTCGTCCGGGCCGTCCTTTAGGCGCGGGTTGCCATAGGGTGAAAAATATTTTTTACCGCCGTACGGGCCGCCGCGATGATGACCGCCTTGGTTGACGTCGAAGCCTTGATCTTCCGGCCAGAATCCTTCGTTGCCCAAATGCCATTTGCCGGCAAAAAATGTGGCGTAGCCGTTTGCCTTCAGCGCCTCGGCGAGAGTGAATTCCTTGAGCTCCAGCTGCCGCGTGTAGGTCGCTGGCAGGAGGCGCGTGTTCCGCCGCCACGCCTTGCCAGCGGCGGCACCGATATAATCGGTCACGCCCGTGCGAGTGGGATAACGGCCGGTCATGATGCTCGCGCGCGTGGGGCTGCACACGGGACACGCGGCGTAGGCGTTGGTGAATTTCATGCCGGACGCCGCGAGCCGATCGCAATTCGGCGTGTCGTAAAACGAACTGCCAAAGCACTTGAGGTCCGCCCAGCCGAGGTCATCGACCAGAAAAAAAACGAAGTTGAGCGGTTTGGTTTTTTGATCCGCCTGCACCAGAGCCGGGCACAGGAACGTCAATAAAAATAGAACGCGAAACGCTTTCATGGATGCGCCGAGTCTGCCTCCAGCCCCGTTCCAGCGCAAGCTTGGCTTCGCGATGGAAGCGGCCGTTTATTCGTTGATAATCTCAAAAATCGCCTCCACCTCTACCGCTGCGCCGGTCGGTAATGCGGCGAAGCCAAGGGCGCTGCGGGCGTGGTAGCCGTCGCCTTCCTTGCCGTACAGCTCGTGCAGCAAATCAGATGCGCCGTTGATGACGAGGTGCTGGTCGGTGAAATCCGGCGCGGAGTAAACGCAGCCGAGCAGTTTGATGACCCTCAAACCGTTGATCGTGCCGTGTGTGTTGTGGACGGAGTTCAGGATTTTCTGCGCGCAATCCTTCGCCGCTGCGTAGCCTTCTTCGACGGTGACATCTTTGCCGAGCACG
>CAUZWB010000286.1:0-3833 GCA_963583525.1 Verrucomicrobiia bacterium
TCCCCATCGGCCCCGACCAGGAAATCGATCCAGACACCGGGCTGCCCGTGGCACCGGACTTCAGCGAGTGGCTCGACTTCAAACTGCTGCCGGACTTCGCGAAAATTAAGAAGTACCTGCACATCACCGTCAGCGGCGTCGAAGTCAACGAAGCAGGCATCCGCCTCCGCACCTTCGCCCCCACACCGCTGGAGTTGAAGTAGGCACTGCCGGAAACGGAAAAATTCAAAAGCCGCTTTGCAACGCAGGGCGGCTTTTTTGTGAACCGCCAAGGCGCCAAGATGCCAAGATGGAAATGTAGCCCGGGCCGGGCTACAAAATACAAAGAAAACACAAAGAATTAAGAATTGGTTTACCTTGGCGTCTTTGCGCCTTGGCGGTTCAAACCAAACCCCTCACTTCTCCTGCGTGTACAGCAGCACCCGATCGTGCACCAGCGCCACGAGATCATTGCGGCCGTCGCCATTGAAATCCGCGATCACCGCCTCGCGCGGTTCCACGCCGCCACCACGCCCCCGGAAAGAGCGTTGCTCAAACACCCTCCAACGCACCGCCGGCAGCACCTTGCCCGGCGCATCCCAAGCCGCGAGGTCCAGATGATTCTTGGCGGTCTCCAAAAACACAAAATCCTTCCGGCCATTGCCCGTGAGATCGCCGCACACCACATCGCGCAGCTCCGCGTCTTTCAACGGCGTTTCGTAATTGGCGCGTTCCTCCAGCTTCCAAGTGCTGCCGGTGAAGGCCAGCCACGCCGCCTGATTCACGCCGGTGAACGCCAGTGCGTTCGCTGTTTTGCTGCCGAGAGCGATGGGTTGCGCATCCGCAAAATCCACCGTGGGCAACGGCAGATGTTGCGTGGGTTTCCACACGCCGGTGCGGTCGCGCTCGCATACGGTCAGCTCCTTGCGTGCGGTGTCCAGCAACAGCAGCGCGGTTTGGCCTTTGCCCGAGGGCAGTGCCACGGCGGCGCGCAGGCGCGAGTCCGTGCCCGCGCCGTTGATTTGATCCTTCACGCGCAGCCGCCATTTGTCATTTTGTTTTTCCAGCTTCACCGCCCGCAAAAAATTCCGCTGCGCCAATAGCAATTCCGCTTTGCCGTCGCCGTCCACATCCGCTGTGTTTAAGATGGGTTTATCTAGCGTGCCTCCCGGCGGGGCCACGTCCACCTCCTCAAAATCGTTGTCCACGCGATTCACCAATACCTTGATTTTTTCAAACGGCGCCAGCAGCAATAAATCGTTCCGCCCATCCTGATCCACATCGTGAAACGCCACGATGGACGGATTGGCTTTGTAATCTTTGTTTAATTTCTGCGTCGCCATGGGCACGCCCGGTTGATGCAGCTGTAGATGGCGCGCGCCATCTTTTTCCACCACCACCGCCAGCACCGGTTTGTTGCCGGTGACAAGTACACCCACCGCCAGCGCGAGCGGCCGATGCTCATCGGTATCAATTGGCTCGGGGAAAGGCATCCGGCCATTCTTTTCCAGGCGCGTGATGCCCGCCTGTTTTTCATCGGCACTGAGCACAAAAATTTCCGGACGTCCATCGCCATTCCAATCGGCCACCGCGATTTGTGTGATGCCGCTGAGGCAGGGGAATCGGCGCGGACTGGCGAACGTGCCGCGCTCGGTTTGCGTTTGCAGTACGAGCTGGCTGCCCTCCGGATCGGCATAAATCAAATCCGTGCGGCCATCGCCATCCACGTCCGCCCACGCGCGGCCGCGTTTGCTCTTGGCGGTTTTGGGCAGGGCAAGCAGCTCGAGCTGGCCGCGATTCAGTTCGCCCGCCAACGCTTTGGGCGCGGTCGTGGCGAGATGATGCACGCTCACGCGGCCGGATTGTTGGGCGATGGAAATCAACTCCGCGCGGCCATCGGCATCCAAATCTTCCGCGTGAAAGCTGCGCAGCTTGGGCATTCGGAACTGCAACTCCGGCCCGAGTTGGCCGTCCTTGCCCTGCAACCGAAACCGAAACGGCGCGGCGCTCTGCCAATCCATCAACGCCAAATCACTGCGCCGATCGCCATCGAGATCCACAATTTGAAACGCCTTCACGCCGCCCGCCAGCGGGAGGGTCACCGGTTTGCCCAGCGCGCCCTTGGCGTCCTGATACAACACGTACAATTTCGATTCGGCCAGCAACAACAAATCCGTGCGGCCATCGCCGTTGAGATCGCCCGTGCCCAGCGCGTTGGCGCTCAGCTGCCCGTCGCGCAGCGCCCACCGCTTCGGTGCGCCCCAGCCTTTGGCTTCGCGGTATTGCACCAGCAATTCCTTCGGCTCGCCGTAGTAGGCGAGGTCCGGCTTTTTGTCGCCATTCAAATCCGCCACCACCAAACTGGAAATGCGTTTCTCCGAGGGGATGGATTCAATGCGAAACCGCGCATCCGGCGGCAGTGCATTGGCGGTGTCCTCCGGTGGCGCTGTGGGTTTTTCGCCCGTGCGATTGTAGAGTAGTGTAATTTTACTGCGCGGATTATTGACCAAAACCAAATCGCGCCGCCCATCGCCATCAAGATCCGCTTGGCGAAGATTATCAATCCCGCGCCCGACCGGGAAAATTTCCGGCCCCAAAAAACCAAATCGATCCGCCGCCGACGGTGCATCAGCCGCCACAATCGTGGCCGCCGTAAAGAGAGACAAAAGCAGAGTGCGCATATTATACAGGTGAAGGCGAATGATGCGGCGATTGTCGTGGATTGACCAGATAAATTGAACCGCCAAGATTGAATTGTAGCCGGGCCGGTGGCCCGAGTCCCGAACCAGTCTACAAGACACAAAAAATCATTAAACCATTCCCTTGGCGTCTTTTGCGCCTTGGCGGTTCAGCACGTATTTAGGAAAGCTTCTTCCATTCCCGATCGTGACGGGCGGCATGAAGGACGGCCAAAATTGTAATGCGCGTTTTTTGCACCCGATAGACAATTCGGTATGGGAAACGCGCCGGGTAACACCACCGGATATTTCGATGCCGGTCACGTAGGCGATGTATCAACGGGGCGGCAGGGAGAACGCGAATGGTTTTCTGAACGGCTTGGACGAATTCTGCGCCAACGCCAGATTGTTTTTCATCGTACCAATCCGCTGCTTGCTCAATGTCGGCGAGGGCATCCGGACGGATGTGAAGAAGCCTACTCATTTACCATCGCGTGACTTGAGTTGCGCTTCGGCTTCTGCCCAAGGGATCGATTTCTCAGGATGCTCATCCAAATCTGCCAGACGCGTTTCCAATAATTCTTTGTCCGCATCACTCAAGGGGTCGTCCGCATCAAGCCAGCTCCCGCCGTCCATCTCCGCCAGTTTCACGCGTATTTCATCCCGTTCATCGCGTGTGAGCTTGGGCAGTTTTTCAATAATTTCCAGCGTACTCATCGCTGAACAATACCGGTTTTGGGATCAGGAGGGAAGTAAAAGGTCTGCCTTGACGGTTAATATCATTCCCCAATCAAATGCACCGTCACTTTGCGGCGATGGCCGGCGTGGCGGTGTTCCCATAAATATATGCCCTGCCACGTGCCGAGCGCCAAGCGGCCGCCGGTGATGGGGATGGAAAGATTCACCGCCGTCAGCGCGGTGCGTACGTGCGCGGGCATATCGTCCGGGCCTTCGTAATCGTGCTCGAACATCGGATCGCCATCAGGACACACGCGGGCCATAAAGCGTTCCAAATCCCGCCGCACGCCGGGGTCTGCATTTTCCTGAATCAACAGCGACGCACTCGTGTGCTGCAAATGCAAAGTGGCCAAGCCTTCGGCAAAGCCCGCCTCATCCACCAACGATTCCACTTCACCGGTGATGTCATGAAACTCCCGGCCCTTCGTCGTCACACTC
>CAUZWB010000287.1:0-3830 GCA_963583525.1 Verrucomicrobiia bacterium
TGGGCGCGCGGAATTTCAAAAGCAGCTTGGCCTCGGCCATCGCGAGCGTGGCGTTGCGGTTGTATTTTATTTTGCCGTACGCGGTCATCGCCTTCTTCGCGAGGGCGGCGGTGTAATCTTCAATTTTTGGATTGGCAAGCGGTCGCTTCGTATAATCGCGCCGCCAAATATCGCCGCTGCAGCCGTGGCCAATCGCGCTGACAAACGGCGGCATCGTCTCGTTGCTGTTCGGCGGCGTGAGTCGCAGCGTCATCATATCATTGAACAGCCCAAAGTAATCTGCGTTGAGCCCTTTCATGCCGCTGAAATAGTGCATCGAAAAATTGCTGAGCACGGCAATCGGCCGGCCCTTGAGCGATTGAAAACTCACCAGCGAAAAGTCGGGGTCTTCCGGTCCGCTTTCGCCGGTGACGTTATCCCAATTACTGCCCGCGTGCATCGTGGCGCGCACGGTGGGATTTCCAAAAGGATCATTGCTGATTTGGCTTGGCCGCTTAATCCAACGCCGCAACGCCGTGAATTCATTCGCATCAAACACCGCCGCGCCTACTTGCGCGGGCTCCAGATTTTTCTTCGCGCCATCAATCGCTTCAACAATCTTTCGCTTCAACAGCAATGGATACCGCGGATCCACATTCGTGCCGAGGCACCCCATGCTGGCTGGCGCGCTGTGCGTGTGCGTGGCGCTGATGAACATGCGGTCGGCGCGGATGCCCGTCTTCTTGGCCGCCGCCGCCTTGGCCCCATCCAGAAACGCGCGCGACATCATGCAGCTATCCACCACCACAATGGCCAGCTGCGTCTTGGCATCATCCAGCACAATGGCCCGCACCTTAATGCGCGACCCCACCTCGTCCAGTTCGCGCTGGCGCATGCCGCCGTTGACATGAACTGGCAACACCGTTGGCGTGGCATCGACCACCCGCGCCCCCGCGCGCAAAGCGGCGTGGGCTGGATTGGCGATGAGAAGGAGGAGAAAGACAAGAAGTGCGCGGAGTATTTTCATAGTGTCCAGCGATGAAACCGCACCGCCGCCTTTTGCGCAACCGTAAATCAGGTTGTCTCTTTTCAGTGGCGGGGATATGTTGGCGGCAATGAACCCCACACTCATGGCGTTGTTGGCTTTGTGTTTGTGTTCGCCTTTGGCGGGTGCGGAGAAGAAAGCGCTACTGCCCAAAGGCATTCCCGCCGGCTACAAGCTGGTGTATTCCCAAAACTATGAGGGCAATGAGGCCAAGGAGAAAAGCCGGCTTTGGTTTACCACCCCTGACAATTGGAAAGTACCCGCTGTGAGGGGCAAGAGCTTTATCGAGTTCAAGACCAAACCAAGCAAGTACAAGTACAAGGTACGCTCCCCCTTGACCATTGGCCTGATCCGGGACGTGGAGGTGAAGGATTTCGTGCTCGAGGCTGAGCTTCAGCAAACGGGCAAGGAATACGGCCACCGGGATATGTGCGTCTTCTACGGTTTCAAGGATCGCTCTCACTTCTACTACACCCACATTGCCAGCGTGACCGACCCTCACGCCCACAATTGTTTTATTGTGAACGATAAGCCCCGGATTAAGATTTCCCATGAAACCACCAAGGGACACAAGTGGAGTGCCAAGGACTGGCACCGGGTCCGCCTCGTTCGCGAACATGCCTCGGGCAAGATCGAGGTCTACGTCAACGACATGAAGAAGCCCATTATGCGGGCCACCGACAAGACCTTCGACTGGGGCCGCATCGGCTTTGGCAGTTTCGATGATGCAGGCAGGGTTCGGAATGTCCGCCTCTATGCCCCGGAATCCCGCAAAAGCAGAGCCGGTGACCCTTTCGTTGAGGGGCGTAAATGAAACCAACCCTCATGGCTTTGTTTTTTGCCTGCCTTTGGCGGAGAAGGAAAGTCTCACTTCTTCTTGCGCGGTTTTTTCTTCTTGGTCGCTTTTTCCTTGGCCGGAAAATACTTGGACTCGGTTCGGGACATGGCGAGGAAGGTTTCCATTTTGCGAACCATATCAGGATGCTTCGACGCAACGTTGTTTTTTTCGCCTCTGTCGGTTTTCAGGTCGTAAAGCGCAAGAGGCGCCTTGGTGCCGAAACGGATGCCCTTCCATGATCCCATACGAACAGCTTGCTGGAAGGGAGAGTGGATTTCCCAGTAGTGAGCCTCACGCACCTTTTGTTTTTTGCCCAGTAGGGTGGGGAGAACCGAGATGCCGTCGAGATGTTTGGGCGCTTGCACGCCGGCGAGTTCGCAGGCGGTGGGGAAAACGTCGCGCATATCCCAGACAAAATCGCTGGTTACGCCCGCTTGGATTTTGCCGGGCCAACGCACCGTCATGGCGGCCCGGATGCCGCCCTCATAAAGCTGGCGCTTTCCTCCTCTGAGGCCACCGCTGCTGCCCAGAGGACCCACGAATGGTTTGTTGGGCCCGTTGTCGCTGGTGTAGAACACGATGGTTCGCTCGTCGATCTCCAGTTCCTTGAGCAGGGCCATCACTTTGCCCACCGAGCGGTCGACTTGGGTGATCATGGATGCGTAGTGGCGAACGGTTTTACCGCCGGGAATGTTTTCGTAGAGGGCGAAGGCGGGGTCGTCCTCGGGTATGACGTAGGCTCCGTGCGGGGGCGTGTAGGCCAAATAGAGGAAGAACGGCCTCCCCTTGTTTCGCTTGATGAAGGAAAGTGTTTTCTCCTCCTGAAGATACGGAACGTAGGATGCCTTCTTACCCTTGGCGTTGCCGGGCAGGGGAATCATTTTGCCGCCTTCCCAGATCTCGGTGGGGAAATGATTGTGGGCATGCACTTGGTCGAGATACCCGTACCAGTAGTCGAAGCCCTGCTTCTCCGGAACGCCGCTTGAACCGGGATTGCCGAGGCCCCACTTGCCGATGCCGCCGGTAACATAACCCGCCTTCTTCATGACTTCGGCCACAGTCAAGTCCTCGTCACGCAGAAAAACCAGTGGGCGACCGTTCTTGGCCGACAATTCGTCCTGCAGGGCCTTGGCGGTGTTGTCGCGGCGACGGCAATGGCCGGTGTGCAGTCCGGTCATCAGCACGCAACGGGTGGGGGCGCAGACAGCAGAACCCGAGTAATGCTGGGTGAACTTCATGCCCTCGCGGCACATCTTATCGAAGGTCGGCGTCTTGACATGTTTAGAACCGAAGGCGCCGAAGTCGCCATAGCCGGCGTCGTCCAACATGACGTAGATGACGTTTGGCTTGTCGGCGGCGAACAAACTGACGGGCCCCACCAACACCACCGCAGCTAATATCAAAAGGAAGTATCGCATGCGCCACACCCTACGCCTCCCGCCACGCCTGCTCAAGGACTTCCACTGGCAACGATGAATGGGGCACTGTTCAACATGAATGCTGACGGCCTCTACTGACTTCCTTTTACGAATTTCATTGAAAGGGAGCAAGTTTGGCCGGCCTACTCGAAGTCGTGACCGATTTTGCACTTCGGCAACGCCTTTTGAAGTTCGGTAATCTGTGCCTTGGTGAGGGCGTGGTTGCCATCAGGCGGCGGCAGTGATACTTTCCTGCTTCCATGAACCACACGAACCGCCATGGCCGAATCTGACGCAATTTGGAAGTGGGTGCTCCTCGCGTTGGTGATTACCGGTGCCATAACCTGGCTCGTCCTGCAGCCGGCTTCGACCAAAAAATTGGCCGCCGGCGACCCTCGCCCCAGGATCTTTATTGACCGCGACACCCACGACTTTGGCACCGTGATGTCCGGCGAAAAGGTCACGCATCGTTTCAAAATCCACAACGTGGGCGACGCGCCGCTGATCCTCCGCAAAATATCCGCCTCCTGCAGCTGCACCGTGCCCAAGG
>CAUZWB010000288.1:0-3821 GCA_963583525.1 Verrucomicrobiia bacterium
ATTGAGCCCTTCCTGCTCGCCTCCACCATCATCGGCGTGCTCGGCGTGCGGTTGCTCCGCCAAAACTGCCTCCACTGCTCCACCCCCTATCAGCCCGAAGCCTTTGCCCTCGAGCAACTCCGCCAAAACGAGGGAGAAGAATACGTCGGTGATTTGTTTTCGGGAGACTGTTTTTATCGGGGGGCAGGCTGTACCGCCTGCAGCAACACCGGCTTCGGCGGCCGCTCCTCCATCAACGAGCTGCTCACCTGCGATGCCGACATCCGCGAAGCCGTGATGAAAAAGAAAGCAACTTCAGAAATCCAGGACATCGCCGTCAACGCCGGTATGCGCACCCTCTGGAACGGCGGCCTGAAAATGGTCGTTGACCGCAAAACCACCCTCGAAGAAATCCTCCAAAAAGTCGCTGCCGACCAAGTGTAAGTCAGTAAGGGCGCCGATTTTTTATTGCGCACTTCATTTGTAGCCCGGGCCACCGGGCCGGGCTACATCCCTACCAAAATCCCCTGCGGATAAGTCTTGCTTGCGAAATTCACTTTGTAGTACAAAGTAAATGTATGAGCGCTCAGTGGGCCGAGGAGAATCTGAACACCATTCGCACCCTGATGGAACGGGCCAGTGTGTATCGCCGTGCCCTTGCGCCGGTGGCCATCACCGTGGGTGTGCTGGGCATCGCAGCCGCCGGGTTGGTCGAAGGGATGGAATGGCCGGGAGAAAATAATTTTGCAAGCTATTGGCTTGGCGTCGGGGTGTTGGCAGTGTTGGCAGCGTTACTGTTAGTGCGGCGGCAGGCGTTGCAGGCGAAAGAGGGGTTTTGGTCGCCGCCTACGCGCCGCGTGGTGCAGGTGATCGCGCCGCTGTTGCTTGCGGGGCTGGGCTTGGGCGTGCTGGAAATATTGAACACGAATGGCCACGACAGCATTCGGCTGATTGCGTTGTGGATGGTTTTGTATGGCGCCGCACTGCACGCGGCGGGATTTTTCATGCGTCGTGGGTTGAAATTGGTTGGCTGGATTTTTGTCATTTTAGGCTGTATTTGCCTGTGTTTTCACACTTTGGGCGAGGTGACATGGCTCGATGAAGCGCACGCCCATTGGGTGATGGGTTGGGCGTTTGGGGCTAATCACTTGGCTTATGGACTGTATTTGAAACTGACGCCAGAACCCACAGAGGTAGTAGGTGATGAATGAATCCGGATAAATTCCAGCAACTGAACAAAGTAATCCACGAGAAAGGGCGTATGGCGATTATGTCCATGCTCGCCGCTTCGGCGGAGCTTTCGTTCACGGAGCTGCGCGACGCTTTGGGGATGACTGATGGCAACCTCACCACCCACATTCGCACCCTGAAAAAATCCGGCTACGTGTCAGTGGCTAAGAGTGTTCAGGACAACCGTCCGCACACCTCTTGCGCCCTCACCGCTGCCGGCAGCAAAGCCTTCGTCGAATATGTGGCCTTGTTGGAGGGCATTGTGAAACAGGCGCGGTGGTCGGAGAAAAAAACTCAACCAAATGAATCAACTGCACAGCCTTTGCCATACAAAGTGGGGCTCACGCTGCTGCGGGCAGAACATTTGGGCATGTGCTTCGGCGTGCGCGATGCCATTACGATGGCGCGGAAGGAGGTGGCTGAGCGGCCGCTCACAGTGCTGGGCGAGTTGGTGCACAACGCCACCGTGCTGGACGACCTCGGGCAGCGTGGCGTGCAATTTGAAAATGAACTCGAGAGTGTGACCACACCGGCGGCGATGATTACCGCGCACGGCGCGTCGGACAAAGCCCGCGCCCGTGTGCGCGCGGCAGGATTACAGGTGGCCGATGCAACGTGTCCGCTGGTGCACTTCGCGCACGAGCAGATTCGCAAACTGGCGGCGGCCGGATTTCATTTGGTCATCATTGGTAGGAAAGGGCACGTGGAGGTGCGCGGGCTCACGGAGGATTTGGATGAGTGCGACGTGGTGTTGAACGAAGCGGACATTGATGCGCTGGCCGCCCGGCCACATTTTGGCGTGGCGGCGCAAACCACGCAGCCCATCTCGCGCGTGCGGGAGTTGGTGGATTATTTGCAGGCGCGTTTCCCAAAATCAGAAGTGCGGTTTGTGGACACCGTGTGCCAGCCCACCAAGCAGCGGCAGGAATCAGCGGAGGAAGTGGCCTTTCAGTCGGACGTGGTACTCGTAGTCGGCGGTGCCAACAGCAACAACACCGCGGAGTTGGTTCGCACTTGCGGGAAATATTGCGACAGCGTGCATCATGTGCAGAGGCCGGACGATGTGCGCGCGGAATGGATTCCTGAAACTGGAACGCTGGGGATCACGGCAGGGACGTCGACACCGGATGAGATCATCGATGCGGTGGAGGCCCGCGTGCGGGAGCTTTCGCACACCTCACACACTCGGGAAAAAGAGGTAGCGTGATGTTGGATTGACGGGCGGGGAGTGAGCATGACCAGTTCCCAATGACCAATTTCCAAGGAATTTCAAAATCTCAATGACCCATTTTGGTGCTCTGGCATCCTCTTGGGAATGGCTTCTTGGTCATTGGGATTTTTCTCACCTATGTTCCCCCGCCAACACATCCTTCGGTTTTAGTTTGAGGTCGAAGGGTTCCAGCGGCATTGGCCGGTCGTGCTCGAGGTGGTCGGCGCAGATGGTGAAGAGGTCGGCTTCGGTGGTCGTGCGGCGGATGCGGTGAAGGAAGTCGCCAGTGGGTTCGATGCCGATGCCGATGTAGTTGAAATATTTTTTCATTTTCGAAACGTGGGACTGCTCGTTCAATTTTGGAGGGCGCACGGTTTCATAGAGGTCATGTAAATAGCCGAGCACATCGTGGCCGGTGGGGGTGAATGGGGTTTCGCCTTTTTGAGATTGGCGGATTTGGTGGAAGAGCCATGGGTTGCGGATGGCGGCGCGGCCGATCATGAGGCCGGCGGCGCGGGTGTCGGCAAGCACGGCGGCGGCTTTGGCGGGGGAATAAATATTGCCGTTGGCGAGCACGGGGAAGGGGAGGGCGTCGACGGCGCGTGCGATGTAATCGTAATGGACGCCGCTGCGGTAGCCTTCGCGCACGGTGCGGCCGTGGACGGTGAGGAGATCGATGCGGTGTTTTCTAAAGAGAGGCAGGAGTTCGTCGAACACGGCGGGGTCGTCAAAGCCGATGCGGGTTTTGACGGTGAACGGAATTTCAATGGCGTCGCGGAGTGCGCCGAGGATGGCGTCGACTTGGGCGGGATCACGGAGCAAGCCGCCGCCGGCACATTTTTTGTAAACGACGGGTGCGGGGCAGCCGAGGTTGAGGTCGATGCCGGCGATGGGGTGTTGTTGCAGCTCGCGCGCGGTGCGGATGAGTGAGGGGATGTGGTTGCCGATGAGCTGGGCGAGCGCGGGTTTGCCGGTGGGGTTTTGAGTGATGGATTTGAGGATGTGTTTATCGAGGCACGAGCCTTCACGCACGCGGAAGTATTCGGTGACGTACAGATTGGGGCCGCCGTACTTGGTCATGAGCCGCCAGAATGGGAGGTCGGTGACATCCTGCATCGGGGCGAGCGCGGTGATGGGTGCGTGGGCGAGAGTGTCGCGCAAGTGCTCGGCGGGGGTCATTGGTTTTTTCTTTTCGGAGGGGCGATAGGCGGCTAGGGTGTGCGGCCCACTGTCCCGTGGTGTAATGGTAGCACAGATGTTTTTGGTACATCTAGTCGGGGTTCAAATCCCTGCGGGACAACCACTTTTTTTAATGCCCAAGGTCGCGGGCACGACTCACGATTCCCCACTCACTACTCTCTTTTTCTATTCACTGAAGAGGAATTCCAGATCATTTTTAGTG
>CAUZWB010000289.1:0-3820 GCA_963583525.1 Verrucomicrobiia bacterium
GCAGATTGATCGGTTGCGCGTGCAGTTCGATCACATGAGCCACGTGATCCCCGGCGCCAGAATGCTCGAGCGCACCATGCGTTACGAGCACAAGGACATCGAGGACTTCGTCATCCGCGTGCCGCTCGATGAGCTAGCCACCGCGCGCAAGATCAACCTCATCTTCACTGTCGTGCTCGCCACCATCGCATCCATCTCGCTCTTGGTCGGCGGCATTGGCATTATGAACATCATGCTCGCGACCGTCACCGAGCGCACCAGCGAGATCGGCGTGCGCCGCGCGCTCGGCGCGAAGAAGGTGCACATCATCCGGCAGTTCCTCGTGGAAACCAGCGTGCTCTCCGTGGCCGGCGGATTGCTGGGCATCGGGGTCGGCTTGTCCGCGCCCTTGTTGGCGCAGTGGATCCTCGCGGAATATTACCAATATGATCTGGCCATCCTGTTCACCAGCTGGTCGGTGGCACTCGCCTTCGGTATCTCAGTTTGTATTGGTATCATCTTTGGCATTTACCCCGCCTTCCGCGCCGCCAACCTCGACCCCATCGAAGCGCTGCGTCATTCCTAACTCCCTTTGGTCGCCTTGCTTCCGTGATGATTTTGGGAATCAGATATTATGTAACGTGGGTGGTATATACGGCCTGTTTGTGAAAGCTGTTGAAAAGAGTGCGGAATTCAGGTAAAATTAATCCTGTTCCCATCGAGCAAAGGGACGCCCATTCGAGTAACAAATTGGGGTAAATACTATGAAAAAACAGAATCAACCGAATGCTGGCCGGGCTGGGTTTACCTTGGGGAAACTGATCGGCTTGTTGGCGGTGGTTGGCTTGGTGGGTGGTGGTGTGTGGGGCGGCCGGCATTTGTTGGGTCAGAAAAAAGAGGCGACGCGAGAGCTGGATTATTGGAAGGCTGAGAAATCAGATTTTTCGGTTACGGTAAAACTCACCGGCGAACTGGTATCCACCGACGTGGTGGAAATCAAGTGCGGCCTCGAAGGCACCACCACGATTGAATCGATTGTGGAGGAAGGCACTGAGGTGAAGGGCAACACGATGTACAATCTCAAGGCTGGCGACACGCTGGAGTCCATAGCCAAATATCAGGATAAGGACGCCCTTGCGATTCGGTTGCTGAATGAGGAGCGCGAGTTGAATTGGGATAATTTACCGGCGGGCGAGGAGATTGAAATTCCTGGGGACCTGTTGGTGGAGTTGGATCCGTTGGGGTTGGAGGAGCGCATCAGCAATCAGGAAATTGCCTTGCAACAGGCGGAGAATAATCTGAACCGCGCCAAGGGTAACATGGAGATTTTGGAATACAGTTCCGCTTTAGCACAGAAGGTGGCGGACAATTCCTACACTAACGTGCTGCTTGACCTCGACAAGGCGCGCAACAGCACGGTGAAAAATCGCGTGAAAGATTTGAAGGGGCAAATCACTAATCTCACCAACAAAGTTTCCATTTCCGAGGCCAAGCTCAAGTGGCTCAAGGAATTGGAGGCCAAGCAGTTTTTGTCGAAGATGTCCCTGCGTGAGGAACAGCAAAAGGTCGCCGAATTTCGCCACAACATCGAGATGGCTCAGGCGCAGTTGGATGCTTACCAGAAGTACGACCAAGTTTCCCTGCTCAGCATCCGCGAGCTCGCCGTCGCCGAGGCCAAAGTGAACATCGAGCGGACCAAAGTCAAAAATATCGCCGACTTTCGCGATGCCAATTCCACCGTGTTTACCATGGTCAAAACCCTCGCCTTCCAGCACAAGAAACTCGAAGACCTCAACGAGCAGATGGCCAACACCAAAATTTATGCGCCGTCCAGCGGGCAGGTCGTTTACTTTGCCGAGAGCTACAAGGAGTTCGGCCCCATCATGAACGGCGCGCGCGTGCATCGTGGTCGCAACTTGCTGAAGCTACCCAAGACCCGCTCTCTGAAAATCACGCTCGACGTGCCCCAAGCCAAGCGCCGCCAACTGCGCCGCGGCATGAAAGCCTGGGTGGAAATTGAGGGCGTCACAATCCCCGGCGTCCTCTCGGTACTCGGAGCCACGGTGGACACCAACAAACGCCGCCACAGCGAGACGATTGTTTTCAACGGCGAAATCACCATCGACAGCGACCTCCTCCCCAGCACCGCTTCCGAAGGCATGAGCGCGCGCGTCGAAATTGAGGTCGTCAATCTCATCGGCGAAAATCAGCGCATCAAAGTGCCCAACCAATGCGTCACCACCCGCGTGCGCGGCGGCCTCGCCGAGCAGGGCTGTTGGGTGCTCAATCCCAAAACGCAAAAACCTGAATGGCGGCCGGTCACCATCGAATATCATGATGAGCAATTCATCGCCATCAAGGACGAGCCGGGCACTGGGCGCGGATTGCAGTCCGGTGAACGGGTTCACCTTTCGCCCTTGTCCGAGGCGGAAAACCTAAACCTCGAGGAAGGCGTGGGCAACAAGCGCCCGCCCAAAACCGAACCTAAAACCGACCCTCAACCCACCGCTGTCCCAACCCCCGCCGGCAATTAGCCGCGGCCTCCGAGGATCGTTGTGTACGGACTCATCCGCATCATCGCCGTCGGCTTCAAAAGCCTGAAGCTCCATTTGCTGCGCAGTGCCCTGACCATGCTCGGCATGATCATCGGCGTGTGGGCGGTCATCACTCTCGTCGCCATCGGCGAAGGCGCCAGCCACGACGCGCAGGAAGCCATCAAGGCGCTCGGCGCGAAAAACGTCATCATTCGCAGCGTTAAGCCACTGTCCCACAAGATTCAAATTCAAGGCCGGGAACACGAATGGGTGGCCACTTACGGCCTCAACAACGCCGACGCCGCGCGCATTCGCGACACCGTGCCCGGCGTGCAACGTGTGCTGCCCATTCTTACTCAGCGCAAAAATGCTATGCACGGTATGCGTACCCACGACTGCCAGCTCATCGGAACCTTTCCCGCTTATCCCGCCTTCACTCAGGCCCGCATCAAGGCCGGGCGCTTTTTGAGTGAATTCGAGGAAATCAATCGCATCTCCTCCTGCGTCATCACGCTGGAATTGGCGGAAAATTTATTTGTCGGCCAAAACCCGCTTATGCAAAAAATTGTCATGCGCGGGTTTGAATCCTCGCAGGTTTTTCAAGTCGTCGGCATTTTACAGGAACGCACCGACAGCGTGAAACGAACGCAAACCAAGGACGCCCCCGGCCGCACCACCTCCTCCAACGTGTACATTCCCCTCTCCACATTCAAGGCGTTGTACACCACGAAGAACATCGACCGCAGCCCCGGCATGCTGAAAGTGGAGCGCGTGGAGCTTACAGAAATCCGCGTGGAATTCGCCTCGGTGGAGCAAGTCATCCCCGGTTTGCAGCGCTTGCGCGACGCGCTCGACACCACCCGCAAAGGCATCGTCGATTACGAAATCCAAGTGCCCATTGACGAGCTCAACACCCTCAAAGCGCAGAAGGCGCGCGACACTCGCATGCTCATGTACATCGCCTGCATCTCACTGCTCGTCGGCGGCATCGGCATCATGAACATCATGCTCGCAACCGTCACCGAGCGCACTCAGGAAATCGGCGTCCGCCGCGCGCTCGGCGCCACGCGCGGCGACATCACCGTGCAGTTCCTCACCGAAACCCTCATGCTGTGCCTCATCGGCGGCGGCATCGGCGTGCTCGGCGGCTGTGGATTTGCCGCCTTCCGCCATCACATTCTCGAAACCACCACCCTCGTCACCGATTGGTCCGTTCTGCTCGCCTTCGGCCTCTCCGTAATGGTCGGCATCATTTTCGGAATGTATCCCGCCCGCCGCGCCGCCAACCTCGACCCCATCGAGGCATT
>CAUZWB010000290.1:0-3814 GCA_963583525.1 Verrucomicrobiia bacterium
CATCGCCGACAGCCTTTGTTGGTCGGCTATCGGCGCGCGGACGGTGGAGAGCCAAACGCACCGGCAAATGGCCAGTGGTTTGTCGATGCCGGTCGGATTCAAAAATTCCACCGCAGGCGATTGCGACGTGGCGGTGAACGCCATCGTGGCGGCCAAACAGGAACAAACATTTTTAGGCATCACTGCCGAAGGCCGTGCCAGCGCGGTGACCACGCGCGGCAATCCGGATTGCCAATTGATTTTGCGCGGCGGCAGTAGCGGCCCGAATTATTCCGCCGAACACGTGGCGCGCTCGGTGGCGGCTTCGGAGAAGGCGGGGCTTACACCGTCTGTGATGATTGACTGTAGCCACGGCAACAGCGGCAAAGATCCCGAACGGCAACCGGCAGTGCTGGCGGATGTGCTGGGGCAAATCGGTGATGGCAATCGCCACATTCATTCCGTGATGTTGGAAAGCAATCTGAACGCGGGCGCGCAGAAATTTCCCGTGCCGTTGGAAGAACTGAAATACGGCGTGAGCATCACCGATGGCTGCGTGGACTGGGCCACTACCGAAACGGCCTTGCGCGAAGTGCACACGGCCTTGGCCGGGCGGTTTGCATAAAAAAAGCGCGGCGGGTGCCGCGCGCGAACATTGTGTTAATTACGGCGCTCCCGGGCCGCCAGGTCCACCGGGACCTCCGCCAGGAAAACCCCCGGGACCTCCACCTAGACCGCCGCCACCGGCGATCGCTCCCGGGATCACTTCTACCGCGATCACTTGTCCATCACCTTGGCTGGTGGGCTTAATTGTGAACCGTACGGCGTTGTAAGTTTTACCCTGAGCATCTCGAATTTTCATACTGGGATAGGTCCATACGCCATTGGTTCCCACGGCCTTGGCGTCGCTGGGTCTGCCAAAGGCACGCATAATCACGGAGGCGGCTTTGCCCATGTAGATGGTTCGAATATCTTGATTTGGCGGCTGTTGACGGCCGGTGTTTACACCCCAGTTTAATTGCGGGGCGGCAGGCTTGGTCGGATCAAGCCGCACGGGACGTTGTTTGCCGCCCCCGCCAGGGCCACCACCAAATTCGCCACCGCCACTGCCTGGGCCGGGCATGCCTTCTCCTCCACCGCCGGGGCCGGGCATACCTCCACCGGGGCCGGGCATGCCGCCTCCCGCGCCGGGACCGCCGCCGCCTGGGCTCGGGGTGCCGCCGCTTCCGGTGCCGGCTTGTTTGCCGTCCTCGTTCTCGGCTTCTTCTTTGTCTTTCTTACAGCCGGTGTTGAGCAGGAGGCTCAGTAGAATTACGGGGAACAGGAGATGCAATCGGGCGGGTTTCATGGGGGATGGTGTTGGGTTTAAGGGTGGGTGCGGGGTCAATCTGATTGTGAAAGGTAGGGGTTATCCATGCGAATGCCCGTGATCATGTTCGCCGGGTTCCGGTTTGGGTGGGTCCACCAACTCGATCTCGGCGTGTTCGGCGATGAGCTCGATGACTTT
This sequence comes from Verrucomicrobiia bacterium, assembly GCA_963583525.1. Taxonomy (GTDB): domain Bacteria; phylum Verrucomicrobiota; class Verrucomicrobiia; order Limisphaerales; family UBA1100; genus JACNJL01. The sequence goes on from CAUZWB010000290.1 coordinate 1,487, forward strand.
TTGCTCGCGGATTTGGTTTTGGATGGCGCTGATCTGATTGTTGTCGGCCAGCTCTTTCACGTGTTGCTGGGGGTCCTTACCCATTTGCTGGGCTTGCATGGCGATAACGCGCAGCACTTCTTCGCGACTGACTTCCACTTTTTCCGCTTCGGCGATGAGGGGGTGAATGAAAAACCAGCGCGCACGATCCATGGCGATGGGGTTGGCCTCGGCAGTGATTTGCTCTTTGGCCGTCTCGATATCCTCCTCCGAGGCGCCGCTGGCGCGGCGGGTGCGCACCATATTTTCTACGACGATGCGCAGTTCGTTTTGCTGCACGGGTTCGGGCACGGGGAAGTTTACTTTTTTCATCAACTCCTCGTGCACTTGCGCGCGTACTACGCGCATTGCTTCGCCTTCCTGATTGGACTTCAAATCGTCCCGCACGCCTTCGCGCAGTTTCTCCACGCTTTCGGCTTCCCAGCTTTCGGCAAATTCATCGGTTAACTCGGGCAGCACTTTTTCTTTCACCTGCTGCACTTTCACTTCGTAAACCACATCCAGCCCCTGCAATTTCGGTTGGCTGGGGAATTCATCGGGGATGGTCACCTTCACCGTGCGCTCGTCGTTAGGCTTGGCACCGATAAGTTGCTTGGTGAAGCCGGGGATAAAATGATCGTGCTCATCGGCGTGTACGTGCAGCGGAAAATTTTCCTGCTTGGTCATCCCGCGCGCGGTGGGCGAGAAATCGGTGAGTGGCTTGCCGTCGCTCGTGCCGGTGAAGCTCACCACCACATAATCGCCCGCTTGCGTGCCGCGCTCCTGCTCTTTGTATTCCGAGCGGCCTTCGCGGAGTTTGTCCAGCGCGGCGTCCACGTCGGCATCCGAAACTTCCAGCTTCGGTTTTTTGGCGGGCAACCCTTTGTACTCGGGCATTTCAAAATCCGGCGCGGTTTCCACCGTGGCCAAAAAATTCAACGGCTCGCCTTGCTTGAAGTTTACTTCTTCCACCTCCGGCTGCAGCAGCGGACGGATCTTGTTATCTTCCAAGCCTTTTCGATAACAGTCATTGAGCAATTGCTCGCGTACTTGATCCTGAATTTTCCCGGCAAACTGCGCCGCCACTTTGGCTTCCGGCGCCTTACCCTTGCGATAGCCGGGCAGGTTGGCTTGTTTGCGAAACGTGCGCGTTACCTCGGCAAACGCCTCGTCCACATCCTCCGCCGGTAGATTAAAGCGCAGTTGCTTTTTGCACGGCGCCAATTCGATTACTTCAACTTTTACATTCACGATATAATCCCAATTTGGGGGCCGTCCAAACTAGGGGCGGGGGCAAGGGGCGTCAATCAAAGTCTCAATTTTCAAGGATCAATTTTCAATTTCATTGATTCAAAACAGTCTTTTCGTTAACACTCCTTCCCACTGATTTACCTATTTATGCGAAAACTATTCTCCATTTTTCTGGCCGCCGCCGCAGTTCATATCCCCGCCGCCGCGCCGCAGCCGGGATTGGCGCTCACTTGGCGAGTGGGCGAGGCCTCGGCGGCGACGGTGGTGCCGAATCTATGGTTGTATGTGCCGGCTGGGCAACCGGCTTCGCCCTTTGTGCCCGCCGGCCGGTTTACGGCTACGTTTGAGGGGTTTGTGAATATTGATCTGCGCGGCGATTATTCATTTCACGCCACCGGAAAAGGCGGGGTGAAACTGGAGGTAAACAATATGGTGCTGCTTGATCTTAAAGGGATCAGCGGTGTGGCTGAGGCTAAAACCAAAGTGGTGCGGCTCAACAAAGGCGCCAACGCCATCAAGGTCACTTACAGCAGCCCAAACAAGGGCGACGCGCAGTTGCGGGTTTTTTGGAGCGACCGCCCCGACAAACCGCTGCCGCATGAACCCATCCGCAATGGCCAACTCACGCATTTATCCGGCACGCTGCTCACGCAGGCGAGCCTTGTCGAAACCGGACGTGAGATTTTTATTGAGCACCGCTGTCAACGCTGCCATGCCATCGATGGCAGCAAAGGCACGGGCATTCCTGAACTGGCCATGAGCGGGCCGGGCTTCGACGCCATTGGCGACCGCCGCCACCGCGAATGGATGGCCCAATGGATTCTTAACCCCAAAGCTCAGCGCCCCGGCGCGCGCATGCCAACGCTTTTGCACGGCGAGACTGCCCCCGACGATGCCGCCGCCATTGCAGTGTACTTAGCCAGCCTCAACGGCCCTGCCAAACCGGCGGTGGAATATCCCAAAGCTGACTTCATGGCGGGCGAAGAGTTGGTTGGGCAATTGAATTGTATTGGCTGCCACACGCTCCCCGGCGCGGAGCCGGCGGCGGGCAAGTTGTCG
>CAUZWB010000291.1:0-3803 GCA_963583525.1 Verrucomicrobiia bacterium
CCCTCCCAAACTGCAAACTCGAAATTGAATCGAGAAATCTTCAGCCTCAATAAGTTCAGGCATCGCGACAATTTGCCTTACAAACCATCCCACGTCTGCTATCCTCTCCACGGAGGCAAGAAATGCTGCGCCGTAATTTTTTAAAACTGAGCTTGGGTGGATTGGCATTGCCGGATTTGCTGGCACTGCGCGCCCGTGCCGGCGATGGCCCGGGCGGATTTGGCAAAGCCAAATCCTGCATCGTGCTTTTTTGTTGGGGCGGCATTAGTCATCTGGATACCTTCGATCTCAAGCCCAACGCGCCCTCGAACATTCGCGGCACGTTCAAGGAAATCCCCACCGCCGTGCCCGGCATTCGCATTGGCGAACATTTGCCCGGCTTCGCGCGCACGATGAAACACTGGGCCATCGTCCGCAGCGCGCATCACAACGCGCCCAGTCATCGCTCGGGCGCGTACTGGAATCTTACCGGTCATCAGCCGCAGAATCTCACCGGCAACTGGCCCGCATCGCGCAAGGATTGGCCGTCCATCGGCTCGATGATTTGGCAGGCAAACAAAGACAAAGGCCGCTCGCGCAATGCGCTGCCCGGCGCAGTGGCGCTGCCGTATACGATTTATGATGGCGGCGTTTCAAATGGACAGGATGCCGGCTTCCTTGGCATGGGGATGGATCCTGCCGTGTTTCGGCCACCGGTTAAGGGCTTGAAAATTTACCAAGGCAAATCGCCATCCTCCGGCCGTATCGACCTCGACTTGCCCGAGGGTGTGAGCCGTCAACGATTGGGGCAACGCCGCAGTTTGATTCACGGCTTTGGTCAAACAAAAGGCGCGGCCATCAAAATTGAGGCCGAGGCGTTGGGCAGATCCCGAGAGATGGCGCTGGACATGCTGCTCAACCCCACCGTGCACGCGGCGTTTGATTTGGAAAAAGAACCGCGCGCGCTTCGCGAACAATACGGGATGCACATCTGCGGCCAAAGCGTGCTCACCGCCCGCCGGCTCACTGAAGCCGGCGTGCCCGTGGCCACCGTTTATTGTGCCGCTGGCGATTTGAACGGCTCGGCCGGTTCCCATTTCGACACGCACGCGGATAATTTCAACAAACTAAAAAACAACATGCTGCCGCCCTTCGACCAAGCCGCCTCGGCGTTGGTGGAGGATCTTCGAGAGCGTGGTCGCCTCGACGAGACGCTCATCGTGATGCTGACTGACTTTGGTCGAACACCGCAAATCAACAAAGGAGCCGGCCGCGACCATTTCCCCGGCGCGTACTCAGCCGTCTTTGCCGGTGGCGGCATTCGCGGCGGTCAGGTATACGGCAAGTCCAACTCCATCGGCTTCGAGCCGGCCGAACAAGCGTGCGGCCCGCCCGATTTACACGCGACGATTTTTCACGCACTGGGCATCGATCCCGACCACATGATTTACGATGCCGCCGACCGCCCCTTGCCCCTCTGCGATGGCAAACCGCTGCCATTGTTTTAGTTCACAACCCGCGCTTGCCAAATCACCGAGTCATGGCAAACTTGCGCGATGAAATCATTCGCCGCCTTCGCCATTCTGTTTAGCCTCACCCACGGAGCCATCGCCCAAATTGCTCCCGGCATTCCCAGCGTTCACGTTGTGCCCGGCGTCATCCCCGGTGGAACCCCTATTCCGACAGCGCCCCAGCCGCCCATCCAGTTGATTCATAAACCCAAAGCCATGGTTGCTTATCGATTGGAGTTTCAGGTGGCGGATCAGACTTTTTTTGTGAACTCCATCGGCGGAAACTTTGCGCTCAATGTGGCGCACACATCTCCCAATGGTGAACGCGCTTTCACGATCCAAGGCGAGTTTCTGCCCGGCGGGGGCTTGGCGACGGGGATGTTGGATTTCGAAGCCACGCTGATGGAAAGCAATCTCGATGACGGAGCCGAAGGCAACTACACCTGCCAAGGCAGCACCCTCCTCAAAAAAGGTCAGTCCCAACAACTCGCCACGCTCGGCCATCACGTGCTGTCATTGACGGTGAAAGAAGTGCAGGAGAAAAAGTAATTAACGCCGCCCCAGCACCGTGGGCGGGCTGGCGTTTCCGCCACGGTCAATGGCGGTGAGCGCGATGTACTCGGGAAGGCCGGTGCCGGCGCGGACGACTCCGGCCAGTTGGCTGGCGGGTAGCACTTGCGAATGCCATTGGCCTTTCACGCGGATTTGAAACAACCATCGGCGGATGGGTTCGTCCGGTGCGGCGCGCCAAGTGAGGATGATTTGGCGGCGGGCGGCGTCCCACTTCGAGCCGACCGACGGCGCTTTGGGCGGGCGATTGTCCAGCCACGGCGAGGCGGGGGGCAGGGCGGGTTGACTATAAATTCCGCGCTGCAACATCGCGCCGAGGTCGGCGTCGTTTTCCGCCAGCGCGCTCATGTTCCAATGGATGTTTCCCGTCACGCCGGGATGGCGGCGGGTGAGATTGATTTGTGAAAGAAATTCTTTCGCCTTCCACGTTTTTACTTTCGCGGTGTTGATGCCCGGCCACAGGTGACGGCGCTTGGGGTTTTGTTCGTGCCACCATTGCATCAGTACGGGGAAGGCTTGCTCGGTATCGGCGATTTGCCAGTAGAGCTGCGGCGCGCAGTAATCGAGCCAACCTTCGCGCAGCCACAACCGCGCATCGGCGTAGAGTTCGTCGTAAGCATCGAGACCTTTAATTTGTTTGGGATGCCCCGGCCGCCAAATGCCGAAGGGGCTCACGCCGAATTTCACCCACGGTTTCATGCGATGAACTTCGGTGTTGATCTGGCGGATGAAATGATTGATGTGCATTCGCCGCCAATCATTGCGTTTCATATCCCCGCGAAATTTTTCCCAACTCGCGTCATCGGGAAACGCCGTGCGTTTTGAATCGGGGTAAGGATAAAAATAATCATCGATGTGAATGCCATCCACATCGTACCGCCGCACCACATCAAGAATCACCCGTAACGAATGCGCGCGTGCGGCGGGCTCGGCGGGGTCCAGCCATTGGAAGCCGTTGTAGGCTTTCACGATGGCCGGTTGTGTACGGCTGATGTGGGTTGTGGCCACCGCACTTTTCGCGCCTTTGTAGCGCGCGCGATAGGGATTGAACCACGCGTGTAATTCCATCCCCTGGCGATGCGCCTCGCTAATGGCAAAGGCCAGCGGATCCCACGCGGGCTTGGGCGCTTGGCCCATCTTACCGGTGAGATATTCCGACCACGGTTCGAGCTGCGAAACATAAAGCGCATCGCACGCGGGCCGCACTTGAAAGATCACGCAGTTAAGCCGCAACGCCGCCGCGCGACCGATGAGTGTGCGCAATTCCTTTTGCTGTTGGGCGGTGGTGAGGTTCGGATGCGAGGGCCAATCGATATTGTTGACCGTGGCAATCCACGCGCCGCGAAACTCACGCTGAAGCGGCGCGACCTTGACGCCCGCGACGGGGCGATAGGAAATGTTCACGGCGGTTGCTGGCGAATGCCCAATGCCCAATCCCCAAATCCCAAGGAAAGCCCAAGCACCCAAGCCGCGAATTGGTTTGAGTAATGTGTTTAGGATTTTCAATTTGCCTTCGAAGCGCAACACGGCCCGAACATAGCGGGGGAAGGCGCAAAACCCAATGACCAAATCCCAAGGAATGCCCGAGCCCCAATGAGCAACGTTCTGGGATTTGATCATTGGAACTTGGTCATTTCTCTGCCACTCTCCCGCTCCCTTTGGACTGGTGGACAAATAAAACTTATTTCTGCTGCGCCGTCACGTTGTACGGCATCGCGATGCTGTACTCCGTTTTCCTGTGGC
>CAUZWB010000292.1:0-3777 GCA_963583525.1 Verrucomicrobiia bacterium
GTTGGGCTTAGCCGACAACACCATCGTCGTTTTGTGGAGCGACCACGGTTATCACCTCGGCGAACACAACGGCATTTGGCAGAAACGCACGCTCTTCGAGCAAGCCTCGCGAACTCCCTTAATTATCCGCGCCCCCAACGCCAAGGGCAACGGCACGGCTTGCACCCGCATCGTGGAGTTCGTGGACATTTACCCAACCCTCACCGATCTCGCTGGTTTGAAGAATCCGAAAGGCCCCATTGCGTTGGAAGGTCGCAGCCTCAAGCCGCTGCTGAAAAATCCCCTCGCCGAATGGAACGGCACGGCCATCACCCAAGTGCTGCGCCCCGCCGACAAGCGTTTGCCCAAACCCGTGATGGGCCGCAGCATCCGCACCGCTCGCTGGCGCTACACGGACTGGGCCGAGGGAAAATCCGGAGTGGAACTCTACGACCACGCTGCCGATCCGATGGAATTCAACAACCTCGCCCTGAAGCCTGACCCCGATGCCAAGGCCGTAATGCAACGCCTTCGCAAATTGCTCGAGCAAAAAGCCAGCGGCAAAGTGCCGACCACTCCGTTCAATCCAAAGCGACTGTGATGCCTTTCTTTATTTCGTTCATCTTGTTGGCGGGCGCACTTTCCGCCGCTGATTCGTTAGCGCCTCTTAAGGGTAAGGTGCCGCAAACCGTGGCCGAGCTTTGGGCAGGCTACGATCCACGCAAGGAAGCGCTGAAGAGCGAAGTGGTGCGTGAATGGGAGGAGGATGGGAATATCATTCGTTACGTGCGGTATTTCATCGGGACATTTAAGGGCAAGCCGGCTTGGATGGCGGGGTTTTATGCATTTCCGAAACCTGCAAAATCCTCAAAAGGCGTCGAAAAGTTACCGGGCATTTTGCACATGCATGGAGGCGGGCAGCGGGCAAATTTGCAGTTGGTGAAGTTTCATGCGGCGCAGGGATATGCGGCGTTGTCGGTGAACTGGGGTGGCAAACCGATGGAAGGCGCGAAGCCCGGTGAGGCGAATACCGACTGGGGCGCGGTGGATCCCACGCAGAATAATGTGTCGGGATATTTCAATGTGTTGCCGGGCGAGAAGTTTTTGGATCCGGAAGAATCACCGCGCAACTGCAATTGGTTTTTGCTGACGCTTGGGTGTCGACGCGGGCTGACGTTTCTGGAGCAGCAGCCGGAGGTCGATGGACGGCGGCTGGGCATTCGCGGGCATTCGATGGGCGGCAACCTCACGATGTATGTGGCGGGCACGGACGCGCGCGTGAAGGTGGCCTCGCCGTCGGTGGGCGGCTCGGGGTTCCGCACGTTTCGGTATTATGATCTGCCGCCGCAAATTCGCAATGTACGGGGCAACCTCGAGTTGTTTCGGCGCACGATGGGGTATCAGTTTTACGCGCCGCGCATCACCGCGCCGCTGCTGCACTTGGGGGCGAGCAACGATTTCCACGGGCAGATGGACGCGACTTACGCAACCGGCGCCCGCGTGAAGAAAACGGTGCCGCAGCGGTTTGTGTTCGCGCCGCATTTCAATCATCGTTTCAATCGGGAGCAACAAGTGGCGCGAGTGTTGTGGCTGGATCAACACTTGAAGGGTGGCATGAAACTGCCGGCCACGCCGGCAAGTGAACTGGAATTGAAAGGCGCGAACGGCATGCCGATGCTGAGCGTGGTGCCGGCAGTCGAAATAAACGGACTGCCGGTAGTGCGCGTGGAGATTTTTTACTCGGTGGATCCCGACCCGCGCTCTCGGTTTTGGCGTGATGCGGAAGCGAAGCGGGACGGCGAACGGTGGTGGGCAAAATTACCGGTGATGGATTTGAATCGGCCGGTGTTTGCATTCGCGAATGTGTTTTACAAGTTGCCGAAACAGGCGGTGTTGCCGCGTGGGCAGATGGTGGATGAGGTTTGCATCAGTTCGCTCTTTCATGAGGTGAAACCGGCGGCCTTGAAAAAGTCCAAGGTGAAACCGATGGGCGGACCGGAGCGGGTGCTGGATGATTTCAGGTTCGGCTTTCGGGATTGGTACACGATCAATGGCAACCATCGGCCGCTGTGGCAGCATTGGACGCGCAAGGTGACCGATCCCAAGTGGCGCGGGCCGCAGGGCGCGAAGCTGGTGCTGACGGTCCAATGCGAACTGCCCAACGTGATTGGCATTGTGCTGCACGAAAACACGTGGCGCCAATATCGCGGCAAACGGAACACGTACGTGGCGGAAGTGCAGTTGAAGGGCTTCAAGCTGGACACGGTTGTGTTGGCATTAAGCGATTTCAAAAACGTGACCGGCGGCCCGCCGCTCCAGAGCTGGGCGGAACTGGATGAACTGGGCTTAGTGGCCAAACACACCATTCGCGGAGCGAAACCAGTGGAGGTAGCGGCGGAGCCCTGGCAAGGCCCGCGGCCGGTTTTCAGGCGGTTGGAGTGGCAGTTGCCCGCGCCGCAGGATTGACGCGGAGGCCCTTGCGGGAGCACAAAGGGGCATGCGTTTTCTGGTTGGAGTTTCATTTCTTTTATTAATCCTCGTGGCGTCGGCTGAGGAGAAGCGGCCGAATATTATTTTTCTGATGGCCGATGATCAGGCCGTGCGCACAATGGGATGCTACGGGACGCCCGGCGTGAAGACGCCGAATCTCGATCGGTTGGGCGCGGACGGGATGATCTTTGACGCGCATTACGACACCACGGCGATTTGCATGGCCAGTCGTGCGAACGTGATGACGGGGATGTTCGAATACAAAACGGGCTGTAATTTTGAACATGGCACGATGCTCGAATCGATCTGGCGCCAGACGTATCCGGTACTGTTGCGGCGGGCGGGCTATCGCACGGGGTTTGCGGGCAAGTTTGGGTTCGAGGTGAGCAAGGTGCCGAACGGCAGAGGGAACGGCAAGTGGTTGCCGGAAAAGGACTTTGATCGGTGGGGCGGCGGCCCGGGCCAGACGAGTTTTGTGACGTCGAAGAATGCTTCGATGAAGGCCTACGCCAAAAAATGGCCGCACGCGACGCTGTCCTACGGTGCGTTTGCGCAGGATTTCATCCGCGATATGGCAAAGGGCGAAGCGCCGTTTTGTTTGTCGATCAGCTTCAAGGCGCCGCATCGGCCGGTGCAACCGGATCCGAAGTTTGATAAAATTTATGCCGGCAAAAAATTTCCCAAGCCGGCCAACTATGGCCGCGGCGCGGGCAAACATTTTTCCAAACAAAGCACCATGGGCCGACAGTACGAACGCTTTGGCAGTTGGGATTACGACAAGGATTACGACGGCGTGATGGCTAAGTATCACCAGCAAATTTACGCCATCGACGTGGCGGTGGGGATGATTCGCGATGCGCTGAACACGCACGGCGTGGCCGACAACACGGTGATCATTTACACGTCGGACAACGGCTTTCTCTGCGGCTCGCATGGGTACGGCTCGAAGGTGTTGCCGTACGAGGAGGCGTCGCGCGTGCCGTTGCTGATGTTTGATCCGCGCCACGAGAGCAGCGGTAAACGCCTGCGGTGTGCGTCGCTCACCGGCAACGTGGACTTCGCTCCAACACTCCTCGAACTCGCCGGATTGCCCGTGCCCAAAAATATGGATGGCCGCAGCCTTATGAAATTATACAACAACCCAAAAGCCGAAACCCACCAATCCCTGCCGCTCATCAATGTGTGGGGCCCCAAAGCTGCACACAGTTTCGCGGTGGTGACCAAGGATTGGAAATACGTTTACTGGCCGTATGCCAAGGGGGATCTAGAGGCGGCGGATGAACTCTATCATCTGGCCGAGGATCGACT
>CAUZWB010000293.1:0-3766 GCA_963583525.1 Verrucomicrobiia bacterium
GCTTATGAAAACTTTCCCCCGTACTCTCATCGCATGGCTAGCTTTGGCCACAATCACTTCCGCCGCCAAGCCGCCGAACATCGTCCTTTATTTCATCGATGATCTCGGCTGGACGGATGTGTCGTTCATGGGATCAAAATATTATGAGACGCCGCACGTGGATCGACTGGCGCGGGAGGGAATGAAGTTCATGAGCGCGTATTCCAATGCGCCGAACTGCGCGCCGAGCCGCGCGTGTCTGATGAGTGGCCAATACGGCCCGCGGCACGGGGTGTATACAGTGGCCAATTCTGATCGCGGCAAGGCGGCGTTTCGCAAGTTGATTCCCATCAAAAACAAAACTGTGCTTGCGGATAAATTCGTGACCATTGCCGAATCGTTGAAGGCGGCGGGCTACGCGACGGCCACGATGGGCAAATGGCATCTCGGCGAGGACCCCACCACGCAGGGATTTGATGTGAACATCGCCGGCAAACATTGGGGCGGTCCCAGCGGCGGCGGTTATCACAGTCCGTATAATTATCCGAACCTCGTCAATCGCAAGAAGGGCGAGTATCTGACCGATCGCCTTGGCACCGAGGCGTGCAAATTCATCGAGGCCAATAAAGAAAAGCCATTCTTTTTATACCTCACGCATTACGCCGTGCACACGCCCATTCAGGGCAAGGCGGATCTCACAGCGAAATACAAAAAAAAGAAACCCGTCGGCGGCCATAATAACCCAGCATACGCGGCGATGGTTGAAAGTATGGACGACAGCATTGGCGCGGTGCAAGCGACGCTCAAGCGATTGAAGCTCGACGACAACACCATTGTGATTTTCTTCGCCGACAACGGCGGCCACGGCGGCGTGACCTCAAACGCGCCACTGCGCGGCTCCAAAGGGATGCTCTACGAAGGCGGCATCCGCGAGCCGCTTGCCATCAAATGGCCGGGCGTCACCAAGCCCGGCAGCACCTGCCACGAGCCGGTTATCGCCGTGGATTTTTATCCCACACTGCTGGAAATCGCCGGAGCCAAGCGTCCCAAGAATTATCAACTCGACGGAGTCAGCCTTACGCCGTTGCTGCGTGATGCCTCCGCGTCGCTTGGGCGGGACGCGTTGCACTGGCATTTTCCGTGCTACCTCCAAGGCTACACACCCCGTCACGGCCCCTTCCGCACCACGCCCGCCGCCGCCATTCGAATGGGCGATTGGAAACTCATCGAGTTTTTTGAGGACGGCAAACTGGAGTTGTACAATTTGAAAAACGACCTCAGTGAAAAAACCGATATTGCCAAAAAGATGCCCGCGAAAACCAAGGAACTTCACACCGCAATGTTGAAGTGGCGCAAAGCCACGCACGCCCCTGTGCCCACGGAGAAAAATCCGTTGTACGACCCGAAGGCGGTTTTGAAACCGCGCGGACGCAAATAAGTTTGCTCGCACGGGTGGATTGCGCGAACATTGCGCATCCATGAAACATTCTGTGATTCACTCGTTGGGCCGGCTGTTGCTGGCGATTCTGTTGGCCGCGCCGTTGCTTTCTCGCGCGGCGGGCAAACCGAATGTGCTGTTCATCTTCGCCGATGATATGTGCTACGAGGCGGTTGGCGCGATGGGGCTCACGGATATTGACACGCCCAACCTCGATCGGTTGATGAAGCGCGGCACCACTTTCACGCGCGCGTATAATATGGGTTCGTGGAGCGGCGCGGTGTGCGTGGCCAGTCGGCACATGCTTATCACGGGCCGTTACATTTGGCGCGCGCAGGCGGCTTCGAATTTGTTGGGCAGCCGCAAGGCCGACGCGGCGGCAAAACAAAAGGAGTTCGACGGGCTGTGGCCGCAGGTTTTGAAGCGGCAGGGTTATCAGACTTTTTTCACCGGTAAATGGCACATCCGCGCCAATGCCGAGCAAGCCTTCGAGGTGGCGCGGCATGTGCGGCCCGGAATGCCGAAGCAAACGCCAGCGGGATACAATCGGCCCTTGCCCGGCAAGGCGGATCCGTGGAGTCCGTTCGACAAAAAATTCGGCGGCTTCTGGGAAGGCGGCAAGCACTGGAGCGAAATCGTTGCCGATGACGCCATTGATTACCTCGGCATTGCGAAGAAGGACAAGCGCCCATTCTTTATGTACATCGCCTTCAACGCCCCGCACGACCCGCGCCAAGCGCCTAAGGAGTACATCGACAAATATCCGCTCAAGCGCATCGAGTTGCCGAAAAATTTTCTGCCGCAGTATCCGTACAAAGACCAAATCGGCAACCCGCATCGCCTGCGCGACGAACGCCTCGGCCCGATGCCGCGCACGGAGCATTCGGTGAAAGTTCATCGCCAGGAATACTACGCCATCATCGAGCACCTCGATGCACAAGTGGGGCGCATCCTCGATACGCTCGACAAAAGCGGCCAAGCCGACAACACCTACGTTTTCTTCAGCGCCGACCACGGACTCGCCGTGGGTCATCACGGTTTGTTCGGTAAACAAAATCTATACGAACACAGCACCCGCGTGCCCTTCATCGCCGTCGGCCCCGGCATCAAAGCGGGCGCAAAAATTGACGCGCCCATTTATTTGCAGGACGTGCATCCCACCACGCTCGAAATCGCCGGCGCCAAGCCCGCCGACAAAGTGGAATTTCACAGCCTCTTGCCGATGCTCAAGGGCAAGTCAACGAAGCACGCCTACGACGCCATCCACGGTGCCTATCTTGGAGTGCAACGCAGCGTGACCGTTGATGACTGGAAGCTCATCCTCTACCCCGCTGTCAACAAGGCCCGCCTGTATAATATCAATGCTGACCCGTTGGAAATGAACGACCTTGCCCACGACGCCAAACAGGAAAAGCGTATCGGCCAACTCTTCGCGCGGATGCTGAAGCTCCAAAAAGAAATGGGCGATAAACTGGATTTGAAAAAATCTTTCCCAAAACTTTAACCGGGGTATATGTTCGAGTCGCGCATCAGCATCATCACGCTTGGCGTGGCCGATATGGCGCGCGCCATCGCCTTTTACCGCGACGGCCTCCAATTTCCCCACCGACATCACCGAGCCCACCGCCGATTGGGCCATCTTCCGCACCGCTGGCACGCGTTTTGCTCTTTATCCAAAAAACCTGTTGGCCGAGGACATCGCCGCCGATCATCCGCACACCGGCACCGGCTTTGGCGGCATCACCCTTGCGCACAACGTCCGCAGCGAGGCGGCCGTCGCTGAGGTTCTCGCCTTCGCCAAAGCCGCCGGCGGACGCATCCTCAAACCCGACCAAGCCGCCGAGTGGGGCGGCCACAGCGGCTACTTCGCCGATCCCGATGGCTACCCGTGGGAGGTCGCCTTTAATCCCAACAACATGTTTGCCGAAGACGGCACAATTTGGGGTGGATCACTTGGGCCGATGCCGGAGTGAATTTGCCCCCAAATCGTCTAATTACCCATGATGAAAATAATCCTAGCCGTTCTCGCACTTTCATTGACTTCGTCTGCGGTTGCCCTCGATAAAATGCCGCGCGCTCACGAGGTGATGGTCATTTCTCAAACAGAACAGAAACCGGCGGAAACCGTTTGCCGTTCCCACGCGGAGCTCAAGCAAGCCCTCGGCGCGGAATTCGCCGCGGCGTCAAAGCAGTTGCTGTTGGAGAAAATTGAATTCAAAAAGAAAATGGTCGTCGTCATTCGTTCCGGTCGCAGTAACGCCTTTGGCGTCCGCCTCAACCTCCTCAATATCGCCCTCGCTAAGGACCACAAAAGCGCCACGGTCGTTTGGCAATACAAGCCCTACTTCG
>CAUZWB010000294.1:0-3763 GCA_963583525.1 Verrucomicrobiia bacterium
ATGCGCGGGCTTGGGATCAAAGCTCATCCAAATGCCACGCGGCTTACACATCGCACGAAGGCCATCGAGGAGTTCCTGCGTGACCGCGCCTTTGCTATAATCGCAAATGATGACCGCGTGCGCGGTGTCCAGCTCGGCCTCAATCGCACCGAGCATCCGCTTGGTCACGCGCGCTTCGGCGGCGTCATTCGTCTCGCGATCCACGCGTAGCATTTGTTGTTGATGCGCAACAACACGCGTCTTGCGCGTCGTCATCCGTGCGGCAGAGGCAATCAAACCGCTGCTGTCCACGCTGTCCTCTTTCAGCAATTGCTTGAGCATTTTGGCGCCGTCGTCTTTGCCCACCAATCCGTACAATCCCACGTCCGCGCCGAGCGCCGTGAGGTTGCGCGCCACGTTTGCCGCGCCGCCGGGCATGAACGTTTCGCTTTGGAACTCCACCACCGGCACCGGCGCTTCTGGCGAGATACGCTTCACGCGCCCCCACAGAAACTGGTCCAGCATCACATCGCCCACCACCAGCACCCGACTCTTCGTCGCCGCTCGCAGCAAGCCCTTCACGCGTTTTACGGTTACACTCATTGCACTTCAAAAATCACAAACTGACCCGCCGATAAATCGTCAAAACTCCGCCGAAGGTCAACTCCACTCTGTACCCTGTTTGGCTTTTTATTATTTTCAGGATTTCTCCGGCTCCAAAAACCCCGTCAACGGGCTGGTGGCATGGGCTTGATCGCTCGTCTCGCCGAGGCCGATTTCGTAAGCCATTCGGCCTGCTTCGGTGGCTTTGGCGAAGGCGCGGGCCATTCGGCAGGGGTCGTCGTTCACGGCGATGGCGGTGTTGACGAGCACGGCATCGGCGCCCAGTTCCATTGCCTCCGCCGCGTGGCTGGGCGCGCCGAGGCCGGCGTCGACAACCACCGGCACGGTGGCTTGATCGAGGATGATGCGAATTTGGTCGCGGGTTTGCACGCCGCCATTGCTGCCGATGGGCGCGCCGAGCGGCATCACCGTCGCGCAGCCGACTTCCTGCAAACGCTTGGCGATGACAGGGTCCGCATTAATATAAGGCAACACCGTAAACCCTTCGCGCACAAGTTGCTCCGCCGCCGCCAGCGTTTCCACGGGGTCGGGCAGGAGGTAGCGCGGATCCGGATGAATTTCCAGCTTCACCCATTTGGGCAAACCCGCCGCCGCCGCCAGCCGCGCCAGCCGCACCGCCTCATCCGCATTCATCGCGCCGCTCGTGTTGGGCAACAGTAAAAATTTCTCGGGGTCAATGAAATCCAGAATGTTAGCGAAAGGGTCATTCTCCCCGCTCAAGTCCGCCCGACGCAGCGCGACCGTCACCATCTCCGCCCCGCTCGCCTCCAACGCCGCCCGCATCAACTCCGGCGACGCGAACTTTCCTGTCCCTAAAATCAGGCGCGAGGAAAATTCACGACCAGCAATCGTCAAAGGCAAAACAGGCACGGGCCCAACCTACGCCCCCAATCAGAAGACGTCGAGGATGTCTTGGATTTCCCTCGCTCAAAATTTCCCTTTGCCTCATCCTTACCGCGCGAATGAAAGGGAGTGCGCTATCACAATTGGGCCGGCGTACTGCGGAGCCGGCGATTACTTGGCTGATGCGGGAGGCTTTGGTGCGGCCGGGTTTGATTTCGCTGGCGGCGGGGTTTACAGATAATCCATCGCTGCCGGTCGAGATCACGCGCGACATCATGGCCGACATGCTGCGCTCGGGGAAGACCGGCCAGCCGCCGTTACAGTACGGCACCACCGCGGGCGATGAAACGCTGCGCGCGCTCACGGCTCGGCGGCTCGCGCAGTTGGACGGCCGGTCGCCAAAGGCCAAGGCGTACTCGCCGAGTCGGATGATGATTACCCACGGCTCGCAGCAGTTTCTTTATATCCTCACGGAAATTCTTTTTGACCCGGGCGACATTGTGCTCGTTGAAGACCCCTCGTATTTTGTGTACCTCGGCATCATGCAAAGCCACGGCATTCGCGGGCGCGGCATTCGGATGGAAGCCGACGGCATCGACCTCGCCCACCTCGAGGCCACGCTGGAGGGCCTGAAAAAATCCGGCGAACTGCCTCGGCTCAAGGCGTTGTATCTCGTGACTTATCACTGCAACCCCACCGGCACCACCACCGCCGCCGCCAAGAAAGCCGCCGCGCTCAAGCTGCTTCGCCGTTACGAAGCCGCCGCCGGTCATCCGATTTATTTACTGGAAGACGCCGCCTACCGCGAGCTGCGTTTTGCCGGCGAAGACATCCCCGGCGCGCTTACGATGGATCCCACCGGCGACCGCGTCATTTACACCAGCACCTACAGCAAACCCTACGCCACCGGCGTGCGCGTCGGCTACGGATTGCTGCCCGCGCCATTGCTCACGGCGGCGTTGCGCGTGAAGGGCAATCACGATTTCGGCACCACCAATTTTTTACAACAACTCATCTCGCGCGCGCTCAGCACTGGCGCGTACGAAACCCACGTGCAATCCCTCCGCAAACGCTACGCCAAAAAAGCCGCCGCAATGGTCCGCGCCTGCCGCGAGCACTTACCGAAAGGCGTCGAATGGACCGACCCCACCGGCGGCCTGTACATCTGGGCGCGTATGCCCGCCCGCGTGAAGACCGACCTCAAAAGCAAACTCTTCGCCGCCGCGCTAAAGCAAAAGATGATTTATGTGCCCGGCAACCTCTGCTACGCTGCTGACCCCACCCGCCGCAAACCCAACCGCGAAATGCGCCTCAGCTTCGGCAGCGGCAGCATCCCCAACATCAAAGAAGGCATCGCGCGATTGGGGCGCGCGTTGAAAAAAGTTCTTTGAACCGCCAAGGCGCAAAGACGCCAAGTTTCTAAAAATGGTTTTTCTTGGCGTCTTTGCGCCTTGGCGGTTCAAAAAAAACAGCGCCCGTTTCCGGACGCCGTCGTGATTCTGTGATTCCGATTTAGCCAGCAATCTCGGCGGCGTGGAATTCCTGCCAGTCGTCGAGGTTGTTCAGGTTGATCGCATCATCCGCGCCGGACTCCAGGCCGCAAGCGCCAAGGATGCCCGCCTTGGTGTCGGCGTCGTGGTTGTATCCGGCGATGGAATCATTCAACGCGCCAATGGCGTCGTCGCCCAGCGTCGCGCCGTCCTGCGCCGAAATCCACGCTTCGAACTGCGTGTACGTCGGTTTCTCGTTGGTGATGTAGCTGCGTACCGCTTCGGCATCAAGGCCGAGGCCCGCGATTACCATGCTGTCGTAGCCCGCGCCGATGCCGGGA
Source organism: Verrucomicrobiia bacterium (assembly GCA_963583525.1). Lineage (GTDB taxonomy): Bacteria > Verrucomicrobiota > Verrucomicrobiia > Limisphaerales > UBA1100 > JACNJL01. The sequence continues at coordinate 3,278 of CAUZWB010000294.1, forward strand.
TAGCCATCTGCGATTTTGCCGGCCGCTTCGAGGCTCACCTTTTGCCACAAACGCGGCAGATGCAGCACGCCCAACGGGCCTTTGGTGCCGGAACTAATAAGAGGAACAATTTTACTCATAAGTCTGTTTTTCTGAATGTTAGGGGTTCGGGGAAAAGGTAGGCCCGCAAGGCGGGAGGGGTCAACGAGTTTTTACGGAAAGGTTTTGCCGTCGGTTTGCCACAATTTTCTTCACCCCACGCTGGACGATGCCTAAGCTGCGCCACCGAATGAGTAAACAAACATACAAGATTGCCGCGTTAGCGGGGGATGGGATTGGGCCGGAGGTGATGCGCGAGGCGCTGAAAGTGCTGCGCGCGGCTGAAGGCAAATTTGATTTTCAACTGGAGGTCACCGAGGCCGCCGTCGGCTGGGCGGGCATCGATGCCGCCGGCAAGGCGTTGCCCGATGATACGCTTGCGCTGTGCCGCGAGAGCGATTCGATTCT
>CAUZWB010000295.1:0-3763 GCA_963583525.1 Verrucomicrobiia bacterium
CATAAATGATGGGGGCGGTCTTGAGCATGGTTTTGGAGAACATCGCCATGATGCCCAGCGCCTCGTCGCCGGCGGAATTGCCGGGGCCAACCTTGATGTTCAGCTGCGCGGGCTTGAGCCACAACCGCGCGAGCGATGCGCAGAAGAGATACAGCACCACGCCCCCGCCAATCTTGGCGAGGACCTTGAGCCAGTTATCACTGAACCCCTGCGTGGCATCAATGATGCCATAAATCAATCCCGCCGCGCCCGCAGCAAAGCCCGCGAGCAAAACCACCAGCGCCATCGCCTTCATCAGCCCGCTGCTGGAGAGCCGGCTGGGCGTGGATTTGATGAGTGAATCGCCGGCATTGAAAAGCACGCCGGTGAGGTAGTGCAGGATCAGCACAAAGGCAATGGGCAGCACGCCCATGAAAATCAGCCCCGCAATGCGGATGAGCGCCTTGGCGTCCACACCCGCCTCGGGCTGTGGCGCGCCGGCGTCGATCCATTTAGTCAGTTCCTCGATCTGCTCAGTGGAGAGTTTTTCACCTTTGTCTTCAGGCGGCATGGGGTCGTCGGTGCTCTTGACGCGCGTGACAATCTCGCTATTGCCGGCGTTGTCGCCGATCACGCTCATCAGGCCCATAATTCCCGTCTCGTCGTTGTCTTCAAAAACGCTGAGGTCCAGCTTGGATTTGGCGTCCTTGCCTTTGTGGCAATCGTAACAGCGTTCCGCGAGCAGCGGCTGGATGGTCTTGGTAAAAATGGCGGCGTTTTCGGTGTTCTTCTTTTTCTCTTCTTCATCCTCTTTGGCCTTATCCATGTTTTCCACAGCATCGCCTTCGCCGCCCTCGGCGTCGTCGGCCTTGAATTCCGCGTGCAATCCCATCCCCAACCAAGCGACGGCGACAATCAGCAACGCAATGTCACCGGCCAGTTTGAAAACCTGCGAACTGGTTCCAAGAAAAAAACTGTTGGTCGTGCCACGGAGCGCTGCCATTTTGGAATCAATCACCGTGGCCAGAAAGCCGGAGGAATAACTGCCGTGTTGCGGGCCTTCGTCCTGGACGTCATCAAAATCCTCCTGCGGCGCGGCACTCGGAGTCGAAGGCGGCGTGCTTGTCGATGGCTGCGGCGCGGCTGAACCCCGTCCACCGGAAGGTGGCGGGGGACCGGCGGCACTGCGAGTGGAGCTGGGCGGAGGCGGTGCGGCAGCCCCGGCGGGTTTGCTGGGGGGCGGCGGACTGGCTGAGGCGGCGGGTTTGCTGGGCGGCGGCGGGCCGGCCGATTGCGTCGGTTGGCTGGCGGGCACGGTGATCTTGGCGCTGCATGACGGGCACGCAAAAGACTGCCCGGCTGCGGCGGCGTCCACGGTCAGCTCAGTGCGGCAAGTTGGGCATGCAAATTTTAGATCCATTTCGGGGCCGGTGCACCTTCGGAGGTTGCGGAGAGGCTACCGGAGTTATGATGCGGATTCAACCACCAACCGCGCGGTGGCTTGCTAATACCCGTTGGAATTATCCTCGCCGCTGACGATGGCCACGCCGCCGGAGGTGCCGAGGCGCGTGGCGCCGGCCTCGATCATCGCGTGCGCATCGGCGGCGTTGCGGATGCCGCCGGCGGCTTTCACACCGGCGAATTGGCCCACCGTCTCGCGCATGAGCTTCACGTGTTCAATCGTCGCGCCCGCGCTGCCAAAGCCTGTGGAGGTTTTCACAAAGTGCGCCTGCGCCTGAACGACCAGTTTGCAGGCTTGCACGATTTCGTCATCAGTGAGCAGGCACGTTTCCAAAATCACTTTCACCACGCGGTCATCCGCGGCTTCCACGACATCGCGAATTTCGCGCACGATGTAATCGTGATCGCCATCCTTGAATCGGCCCACGTTCATCACCATATCAATCTCACCCGCGCCCGCATCAATCGCCGCCTCGGTTTCGTAGCGCTTCACATCCGCCTCCATTGCGCCCAGCGGAAACCCCACCACCGTGGCCACCTGCACATCGCTCTCCTCGAGCAACGAATACGCCAGCTCCACCCGACTGCCATTCACGCACACCGTGGCGAAATTGTGCTCGGCAGCCTCGGCGCACAAAGTTTCAATCTGCGCGCGCGTGGCGTCAGGCTTCAGCAGCGTGTGGTCAATAAATTGGGCGAGGTCGGACATAGATTGTTAAAATGGATTGAACACAGATGTTTAGGATGTTCAGGATTTTTTTTGAAATGAATCCTGAATATCCTGCTCATCAGTGTTAATTCAAAAGATTGGCCACCAGTGTTTTCTCTTCCTTCAGTTCGTTGACGGACGCATCGATTTTGGCGCGGCTGAAATCGTCGATGGCCACATCGGGCACAATGCCAAACGCACCGTCGCGATGGGCGCAGGGGAATGACGAAATCAATCCTTCTTCCACGCCGTAACTGCCATCGGAGCAAAGACACACGCTGTGGTAATCGCCCTCGGCAGTAGGCTCGGTGATGGAGCGTACGCTGCCCACGATCGCATTCGCCGCGCTGGCGGCGCTGGAGAGGCCGCGGGCTTTGATGATCGCCGCGCCGCGTTTTTGGACGGTGCTAATGAATTCGCCTTCGAGCCAGTCGCGGTCTGCGATGGCATCGGTGGCGGGCGCGCCATTGATTTGGGCATTGGTAAAATCGGGGTATTGCGTTGCCGAATGGTTACCCCAAATGCACATATTGGAAACGGCAGTGACGGGCACGCCGGCCTTTTGGGCGAGCTGCGTTTTGGCGCGGTTTTCGTCAAGGCGCGTCATGGCAAAGAAACGATCGTTGGGGACGTCCGGCGCATTGTTCATTGCGATGAGGCAGTTGGTGTTGCAGGGATTGCCCACCACCAAAACACGTGTGTCGCTCGCGGCATTGTTCTGAATGGCTTGGCCCTGGCCGGTGAAAATTTTGCCGTTGATGCCCAGCAAATCGCCGCGCTCCATGCCGTCCTTGCGCGGCACGCTGCCGACGAGGAGCGACCAGTTGACGCCGTTGAAGCCGGTGTTCAAATCCGCGGTGGCCACCACGTCGGCGAGTAGCGGAAAGGCGCAGTCGTCCAGTTCCATGCACACGCCATCCAGCGCGGGCAGGGCGGGCTCAATCTCGATGAGATTGAGCGCCACCGGCTGATCCGGCCCAAACATTTGGCCCGAGGCAATTCGGAATAAAAGTGCATAACCAATTTGACCGGCCGCACCGGTCACCGCAATTCGAATAGGAGTTTTGCTCATTACAGTCATTAAAGGCGCGGAGTATGCCCGTCGGCTGTACCGCGTGCAAGCGTTAGCCACGGCCCAGCCCAAACAATGAGAGGTAAGCGTCCATCACATTGTTGGCGATGCCGAAGGGATTGTATTCATACGGCGCATTCCACAGAATCATAAACACGATGAAGAGCATCCAAGTGGGATTGCCTAATGAATCAAGCCAGCGCCGGTAGGCGGGCACAAAATTTCCCAGCACCGTCGAGCCATCCAACGGCGGCACGGGTAGCAGATTAAAAATGCCAAGCGCAATGTTGGTGGTGCCAAAGATTTGTAGGAAGTATTGGCCGTTTCGCGCCGGGCCTTCAATCGCGCCGCCTGCAGTTTTTATCCAAATCGCAAGCGCGGTGAGTGCGATGAATGCTAATAGAAAATTCATCGCGGGGCCCGCTGCTGAAACCAGTGCATCGCCGTATCGACTGCGGAAGTTACGCGGATTCACCGGCATCAACCCAAACGCCATACCCACCAGCACCAGCATCAGAATCGAAAACCCGCCCATGTGCACC
>CAUZWB010000296.1:0-3758 GCA_963583525.1 Verrucomicrobiia bacterium
AATTTCATCCCCTGCTCTGCCAAGCGATCGATATGCGGCGTTTCGTAGAGATCACTGCCAAAGCAGCCCAGATCCGTCCATCCCATATCGTCGACCAACATGACAATCACATTCGATCCTGTTGTGGTTTCGTCGGCCGCAGCGGTCGGCAAGCAGAGCAAGACCCAGACGGCTGCTGCGATCAACAATTCAATACGGAAGATTCTCATTTTTCACCTTCGGTTAATGATGAAAGTTGTGGCCAGTCCCCTGCGGCGGAACAGGCCCAGCAACGAGAGCGCAAAGGTCGACGGCTTGCGAGACAATAAAGCCGCTGATGTGCGGGCCACCATTGCCGCCGTGTGCCACGCATCAAAGGGCTTGCAGCACGTTAGCGCGCCGTCCACTCCAACATTCGCTCGATGGGGAGTTTGGCGCGTTTGATTATTTCGTCGGGTATTTCCACTTGCGGGCTGAGGTCGCGCATGCAGTTTCGGACTTTTTCGAGGGTGTTCATTTTCATGAAGTGGCACTCGTTGCAGGCGCATTTTTCAGTGGGGGCGGGGATGAATTTTTTGTCGGGGCATTCCTTTTGCAACCGATGCAGCATGCCGGCCTCGGTGGCGATGATGATGGCGTCGCTCTCGGTGGCGCGGCAGTAGTGCACCATTTTTTCGGTGGAACAAACTTCGTCGGCAAGGATACGCACAGCCTTGGTGCATTCTGGATGGGCGACGACGGGGGCGTCTGGATGTTCTCGCCGTATTTTTGTAATGGCCGCGTGCGTCCACTCGACGTGCACGTAACAGTTGCCCTCCCAAAGCGTCATCGGCCGGCCGGTTTGTTCGATTACCCATTGGCCAAGATTTTCGTCGGGGACGAAGAGCAAATCCTTTTCGGGCGGGCATTGCTCCACGATTTTTTGCGCGTTGCCGCTGGTGCAAATGACGTCCGAAAGCGCCTTCACTTCGGCGCTGCAGTTTACGTACGTGACGGTGAAAAAATTCGGGTTCGTGGCCTGCAACTCGCGCAGTTTTTCCGGCGGGCAACTTTCTTCCAACGAACAGCCCGCATCGCGGTCGGGCAGCACCACGGTTTTTTCCGGTGAAAGTATTTTGGCTGTCTCCGCCATAAAATGCACGCCGCAGAAAACGATAACGTCCGCGTCCGTGTCGGCCGCCTGTTGGGAGAGCCCCAGCGAATCGCCCACGTAATCGGCGACATCCTGAATTTCCGGCACCTGATAATTGTGCGCAAGAATCACCGCGTTGAGCGTTTCCTTCAGCTCGGCGATTTCCAGCGACAACGCATCGGTGGGGGTTGCAGTCATAACCATGGGCGACAGCATAAAGCCATCACGCCAAGTCGTCAATTTCGCGTGGATAAAAATAGTTTCCCAATTCGCGGTGCGCGGTTAAACTGCCTCCACCCTACGCGCCCGAAGATTGAAAAATCGGGATGAAAATCCATTGCCCATTGCCTGCGTCCCATCGCAAGGCCACGTTTGACCGGATTTATTCGGAGCTCGCGCTGCATCAAGCGGTGATTCGGGTGTATTCCAAGCCGCTCTTCACGTGGCGCAAGGCGTTGGGGCGCTCGCATGATGAGCGCACGCTTTATGATTTCGCGGCGAACTCGTTACGGAATGTTTCGCGGCTGCACCAGCGGCTCGCCCGGCGGCAGTTCAGCTATCGCCCGGGCATCGAGCTGAAGTTCAACACCAACGGCAAGGAGCGCACGCTCTATCTTTATCCGTGGGAGGAGCGCATCGTGGACCTCATGCTGTACCGCGAGCTGACGAAATATTTTCACGGCGTTTACGAGCCGAGCTGTTACGCCTATCGCATGGGTAGCCACGGCGTGGACAGCTGCCAGCATCGCGTGGAAGCGCTCGTGCGGCAGATGCCACGGCCTCTGTATTTTGTGAAACGCGATGTCGCGGATTATTTTCCAACCATCAATCACGAGCGGCTGCTGGAACTGCTCGCGCAATGGATTGAGCCGGACGATTTTCTTTTCAAGCTGTTGCGCCAACGGATTGAGTTTGAGGTGTTGCACGGCGAGGAAGTGGTGACGCATCGGCGGGGCATCGCCTTCGGCACCGCCATCGCGTGTTTCTTTGCCAACCTTTACCTCACGCCATTGGACCGCCGCATGAGTCGGCTGAAGGGCGTGAAATATTTTAGATACGCCGACGATTTGCTGGCCTTCTCAAACAACCGCGACAGCGCGCTGCGGGCCGGGGAGGTGATGGGCGAGGCGTTTGAGGAATTGCGCGTGGCGAGCAAGCCGAAGGCACACCGCGATTTTTTCTTTGGCCGCACCGCTGGGCACACCGATGGCGCCTTCGAGGCGTGTGACCGGTTTCAGCATTTGGGGCTGGAGTTTCGCAGCGACGGCAGCGTGGGCATGGCGCGTGAAAAGGGGCGCAAGATTCGCAATCTGTTTCGGTTTGCCTTCCGCCGCAAGCAAAAGCGTTTTCGCAAAACACGCCAGCCGATGGCGCGCGCGCAACTGGCGGTGGACATCGCGCGCGATGTGGTGGAGAATGGCTTTCGCTCCGTGGCCATCATCGATTATTATTTGAAGCACGTGAATGACGAGGCGCAACTGCGCGAGCTGGACCGTTGGCTGGCGGAGGAAATCCTCGCGGTTGCTTTCCAGAATGGCCACAAGAAAGGCAACTTCCGCAAGCTGCCCTTCCGGCGGTTGCGGGCAATGGGGTTGCCCAGTTTGCGGCACCGGCGGCGGCTCCTGCGACACGGGCATTTGGAATCGTCATTCTTCCAGATGCGAACAGAAAATTTGATCGCGCAGCAGCAAAGGCGGCTGCCATCGGCCCGGCGGGAAACCGGCGGGACCGATTCCCTCCAAACCGGGAAGCACAGGCAAACAAAGCTCGTGAGGGAGAGCGCCAAGTGTTGACCGGCATTAGTGAAATCGACGCACATCCAAAGGATGTGGCGCGGTGGAAGCCCCACATCCTTTGGATGTGAATGCTAACGCCCGCCGACAAGGTGACGAGGCCGTTCCCCGTGTTCCGCGAGGAATGTGGGATGCTCGTCGGGCTCGTCCGCCACCTTGGATGGCGCCGATGGAACGCCACCATCCAAGGTGGCGGCCCAAGACCATAGTCGCCTTTGCTCTTGCGCGATCAAAAATTAGGGGACAGGAAATATTATGGGATTTTTTGACAACTTAAAGAAAGCCATCTCCGGTGAGCCGACCTTGCCGGAGAAGCCTGCCAAGCCGCGCAAACGGAAGAAAAAGGAATACCAAGCGCCCACGGCGAACGGGACGATTGTCATCGAGTATTTGAACTACGCCGGCGAGCTGAAGCAGTTCATTGGCGACCCGAAATCCATCGTGCGTAAGGGCAACCACTTTTCCGTGCGCGTGGCGCCGACCTTCAAGCGCATTTCGCTGGATCGCTCGAAGACGCGCATCCTCAAGGGCGTGCCCGCGCCGGCGGTGATGCCGGCCGAACCCTTGCCGGTGCGAACCACCACTGCGGACACATCGATTATCCAGTACACCAACTGGGAGGGGATCCACAAGGAATTCAAAATCATCACCGGCGTGGTGGATGACAAGGGCGACTATGTGCGCGTGCGAGTGTCGCCGACCTTCAAGTACATCACGCTCAAGCGCACGCGCATCGGCAACCCCGAGGCGTTGTTCGACGCCACGACGACCGCGCCGTCGAGAGAAATCGCGCCGACAGTCGAGTCCGAGGCGGAACCAACCGTCACCCCAGCCCCGGCCGACACGGTGAACCT
>CAUZWB010000297.1:0-3754 GCA_963583525.1 Verrucomicrobiia bacterium
CCGGCGAGTGGATTGCGCGGGTCGCGCCAGTTGAGCATCAAAAATCGCACGCGGCGCAGTCTTCACCGTGGCGGGCGCGCGCGGCAATGAAAAAGCCATTTTTTGCCTCCATTCATCTGACGGCACGATCCTCTCACACGTGTGTTGTATAATCGATGGACACGTTGGGTTTCGGTTTTCTGTAGGATTACAAACCAGACGGTCACTACGTCATCAAGACCGAAAGCTTTGGCCGAGCAGATCCTACTGTCGCTTTTTGCGGTATTGGGTGGGCTAGCTCCCTTCATGATTCGGTCCAGAAGTGAAGCAGCCCGATAACCGATTTGTTCGTGGTTCAAGTCGATGCTGGTCAGGGTAGGTGGCGGGGAAGCGCAAATGGTCGGTTCATTGCTGCATCCCACAATCCCCACATCCTGAGACACATGCAGACCTTTTGGCCGGCACACATCATTCAGATAACGACAAAAGAGGTCGTTGACCACGAATATCCCGATGGGGAGTTCCCAGGAATCGGCCCATTTTCCCAGACCATCAATAAAGGTTTTCCACCCTCGCGCCTTGTCGGTGACGCTCGCCCGAGAAAATCGGTGGGCGGTGCATCGCAACCCTTCTTCCTTGAGTCGATTACGAAATCCGGTGAGTTGCAGTCTCGCATCCTTATCACGCAAGAAACCCAGGTAACCAAAACGTTTGAATCCGCGACCGATGAGATGCTCTGCAGCTATGGTTCCTGAAGCTTCAAAATCTGCAAAGACACTGGGGAGGTTTTGAGTCGGTGAATTGAGCCATAGATTAACCAAGGGCACATTCATTCGTTTGGCTACGGCCGCCAAAGGAGGAGTGGCCCGAGCCAGTATCCCATCAAAGGTGGGTTTCCCATTCTCCATCCTGAGCAACTTGGGCGTGGTGGGGGTGATGGAGCAGTCCCAACCGGCTTCATCGGCATAGCGTTGGCAACCTGCGTAGGTTTCCAAGTGACGTTTGTAGCCCCATTGCACCTCCAGTGCGATAGCGATCTTCTTAGGCTTGCGACGCTTCATAAATAAAATTAAAGACCCATTGCCTTGGCAAGGGCAATTCAAATGTGTCGCAATGTGTCGCAAAACGACATAAAAAAAACGCAAATAAGCGAAACATTAAATTCGCAATTACCTGGGATTCTTCTACGATAAATCTAGATGAAGTGGCTTAAGACTAGTAGTCGCCAAGCGTTGGTGAGAAATGGCACGGCAATTGCTTTAATTCAAAGTGCGATTGATGTCAGCATAGTGCACCCAATTTTCCGTTTAAAATTGTGGAAAAAAACAAATAGCCCCTTTAGGGCGCGTGACCTTCACGCATACATGTTAAATAACACGCTAAATATCAATTGCATCTATTTGAACTCAGCATACTATCAAAACAATGTGCGAATACGATGAAGTTTTAAACTGAACCCGCTGTGGCCATTCGCAGCAAAGAAAGACAAACCCCCATGAAAAAAAACCATCCATTACGGCCCCGAGCCTTCACCCTCATTGAGTTGCTGGTAGTCATTGCCATCATCGGAATATTGGCGTCAATGCTGCTGCCGGCACTGGCACGAGCGAAAGCGAAAGCGGCTCGGGTCAAATGCGTGAACAATCTTGCGCAGATGGGTAAAGCTCTTATCGGGTTTTCCCACGACAACGACGCACGGTTGCCTTGGCAGCTCACCCCTAGAGGCGTAAGCAACCACTATGGCAGCAACTATGGTGAAGATCTGGGCTCCGTCTACTCTCTCGCCGCGATGAAGAGCGAATTGCAAACCGCCAAAATATTGTGGTCGCCTTGCGATGCGGCAAGGGAAGCGGCCAATGTATCGGCGCAGGCCAACTGGAGCCAATACAGCACACTCAATAATCGGTCCATGAGTGGCTCGGCAACCAGTTATCTACTGTCAGTGGGCGCGGACACCGGTCGGCCTTCCACAGTTCTGGCAACCACGCGTAATCTTTCCGCCTGCGACTTGGCTTCCGCCCATTGGTCGGGTGCGGATGAGAATCCGATTCCCGTTAGTGCCATGTCCGGCTTGAACAAGTCGCAGGGCCAGCTCGTGCGTGCCGATGGCAGCGCCATGCAGTCCACTGACGCTGATCTGGGGTTATCAGGGAAAACAGTAAAGGGCCACATTAATTCCGCCGGCGGTGTTACTATGGGCAAAGCTGCCACGCATCTGATTGGTTGTGACAGTGCCGGCAGTGGTATTGTTGAAGTGCCAGGTGTTGCCGGTACTACCGTCTATCAAGCGGAGAATTACGTAGGGCCAGGGTGCGCCGCAGTGACCGGTAATCAGAACCATGTCGGGTGGCGTGGAACGGGGTTTTGCGACTTTCAAAGAGGATCAGGTGCGGTTCTTGCATTCACGGGCATCGATGGCGGCACAGGCGGAGATGCTAAGATGACGGTGCGCTATGCATTAGCACGTGGTAGTCGAACCGCCGACCTCTCTGTGAATGGTTCCAATGATACGATCACTTGTACGAGTACCGGATCTTGGAATTCTTGGGGAACGATGGACGTCACTATCAAATTGAAACCTGGCAAGAGCAATACGATCACAATCACATCATCCGGGCAGGATTGGGGGAACACAGACGAAATCACGATCGTAGCTCCCTAGTAAGCTAAAATAATATTAAGCAGCCCCTACTTTAACCTGGACAAGATTGTCGTCAAATCACCACCCGGATGCCTCCAAAGGCATCCGGGGGTTTTGCAATCCAACCAACCCAACCAATATGACAGAAAAAAACAGACCCATGGTCACCCAAAATCCAAAAGCAGTTTCACCCTCCCCTGAAAAGTTTCCTTCCGCAGCCCCCGTTTGGCGTGTGGGAATGGTGCTTCTCGTATGCGTGGCCCTTTTTGCCGGGTGCGGCGGCACCGGCGATTCTCAATTGGATGAAGCCCTGGAAAAACTTGAGAGCTCTTCAGGTACTGAACGCTTGGCTGGGCTCACCACCCTCTCGGAAATGGGGGACAAGCCAAAGCTGCACGCCGACAAGGTTGCCGCGGTCCTGAAGGACACTTCCCCGAAAGTGCGCACTCTTGCGGCTTTTCTTCTCGGCAACTGGGGCTGGGAGCACAGCTCCCCAGAAACGGTGAAGAAGTTGGGCGCTATGGCCTCCGGTGATAAGGACGCAGATGCGCGATCCAGCGCGCTTATCGCCCTTTCGAAGGTCGGTGCCAATGATGAGTTCGCAAAAGTCGTCAAGGGGATTCTCGCGGGTGGCGATGCCGACTTGAAAAGTGAAACCTTGATGATTATGGGAGAGTCGACGAGCAAGGAGTCCATGACCGCTGTGAAAGCGGAATTGGAGGCTGTTGCCGGCGGCTCGGACAAAGGCCTGGCCGCTGAAGCCAAGATAGCCCTGGAGATGATCAAGTAATAAACCGGCTGAATCTAGAAGACCAACCCGGGCAGGAGGCCAAAAAACCTGTCCGGGTTTTTTCTATTTCAAGTTCAGGATCCTTTTCAAGCCGTCCTTCACTTGGTCAACCGAGCTGGCGCAGCGTGAGGCGTTCCTGCCAACTGCCGATGCGGCTGAGTGGCCACGGGTAAAACGCTTTCCAAATTGGGCCGAGCACTTCGTGAATATACGCGACGCATTTGTCGGTGCACCAAATGGGCGCGTACCACGGGATGCCGTGGTGTTGATCGATGACGAGGTCGAAGGGCTTTTGCGTTGCGTGCCATTTGCGGGCAGCCATCCACGCGGTGAATTTTCCGCCG
>CAUZWB010000298.1:0-3743 GCA_963583525.1 Verrucomicrobiia bacterium
CTCCCTGTGCAACACGGTCAAGTAGCGCAAGGTTGAAGTCGCGCCCACTCTCCGCTATCACTGCCGCATGCGCTGGACCGAAACGTTCATTCCCACTTTGAAGGAAGCCCCCGCCGAGGCGGAAATTCCTTCCCATCAACTTTTGCTACGCGCCGGGCTCGTCCGCAAACTGGCGGGCGGCTTGTACACTTTTTTACCATCAGGCATTCGAGTGCTTCGCAAGATTGAAGCCATCGTCCGCGAGGAGATGGATCGCGCCGGAGCGCTGGAAGTGCTGATGCCCGCCGTGCAACCGCCGGAAATTTGGAAAGCCAGTGGTCGGTACGAGCAAGCGGCGGACGTGCTCTTCAAAGTGCGCGATAGCAAAAATCGCGAGTGGCTGCTGGGCCCCACGCATGAAGAGGTGATCACCACGCTGGCTTCCACGGAGTTGCATTCGTATCGGCAGGCGCCCATTAATTTTTACCAGATTCAAACCAAGTTTCGGGACGAGATTCGCCCGCGCTTTGGGCTGATGCGCGCGCGGGAGTTCATTATGAAAGACGCGTACAGCTTCGATGTTTCTGATGAAGCGGCGATGGTGAGTTATCAAAAAATGTACGATGCGTACGTGCGCGTGTTTGCGCGGTGCGGCATGACGGCGTTTCCGGTGGAGGCGGATACCGGCGTGATGGGCGGCAAACATTCGCACGAATTTATGGTGCCCGCGCCCACCGGCGAAAGTGAAGTGGCGTATACCAAAGATGGCTCGTACGCCGCCAATCTCGAGAAGGCAATCAGCGAGGGCGCGACCACCGCAACGCCAAGTGCGTGCACGGGCGAATTGGAAAAGTTTGCCACGCCGAAGGTGAAGACCATCGAAAATCTCGCGAGCGAGCCGTACAACGTCGCCGCCGAAGCGCAGATCAAAACACTCGTGTTCATCGCCGAAGATAAACCGGCGATTGCCTTGGTGCGTGGCGATGACCAAATCAACGAAGCAAAACTTTGTGGCGCACTGGGCACGGCGATTTTTCGCGCAGCGGAAGCTAAGGAAATCCACGCTGCGCTCGGCGCGTATCCGGGCAGTCTTGGTGCGGTGGGCGTGAAAGGTATCCCCGTGTTTGCCGATGAACAACTGCGCAACGCGGCCGGAATGACGACGGGCGCGAATGAGGATGGCTTTCACATTCGCAATGTAAATGTCGCGCGCGATCTGCCGGATGTTCAATGGGCGGACCTCCGCACCGTGCGCGAGGGCGAATTGAGCGAAGGCGGCCAGCCGTTAAAGATTCAACGCGCCATCGAAGTCGGGCACGTCTTCAAGCTCGGCACCAAATACGCTGAGGCGCTCGATGCTAATTTTCTTGGTGAGGATGGCAAGCAGCATCCTTTCGTGATGGGCTGTTACGGACTCGGCGTCACGCGCACCCTGCAGGCGATCATCGAATGCGGCAACGACGAGCACGGCGTTATTTGGCCGCAAGCGGTCGCGCCGTGGCAGGTTTGCCTCACCGTTCTGGACATCGCGCCTGAGGGCGAGCTGATGAAAACCGCCCAAACGATTTACGACGAACTGACGGCTGTCGGCGTCGAAGTACTAATGGACGACCGCGATGTTCGCCCCGGCGTGAAGTTCAAAGACTCCGAACTGATCGGCATTCCCGTGCGCGTGAGCGTGGGCGAGCGCTCGCTCAAGGAGGGCAACGTGGAATTCACGCTACGTTCTGAGGGCGGGCGCGAAAATGTTCCAGTGGCGGAGGCCGTTTCCCGCGTGCGGGCGGCGTTGGCCTAATGTTTGCCTTGCACAAAACCGATGGCGACGCTCGGCGCGGCACGCTCACCACCGCGCACGGCGAAATTCAAACGCCGATGTTTATGCCCGTGGGTACGCGTGCCACCGTTAAAACTTTGGATACGCGTGACCTCAACGAGCTCGACGCCCAAATTATTCTTGGGAACACCTATCACCTCAACCTCCGGCCCGGGCCGGAAACCATTCGTGCCGCGGGCGGGTTGCACGCGTTTATGGGTTGGGATAAACCGATCCTTACCGACAGCGGCGGGTTTCAGGTTTTTAGCTTGGCGAAGATGGCGAAGATCAAAGATGACGGCGTGGCGTTCCAATCGCATATAGACGGCTCGTCACTTTTCCTTGGCCCAAAAGAGGCGATGTCCATTCAGCGCGACTTGGGCAGCGACATCGCGATGGTGTTTGATGATTGCCCACCGTATCCCGCCGAGCGTGAACGCGTGGCGGCTGCCGTGGAACGCACCGCGCGCTGGGCCGCCGAGTGCCGCGAACAACCGCGTGCGGATGGGCAGCTTATTTTTGGAATCGTGCAAGGAGGATGCCACGCCGATTTGCGCACGCGCAGCGCGGCGGATATCACCGCGTTGGATTTTGATGGCCACGCCATTGGCGGCCTCAGCGTGGGCGAGCCGGAGCCGAAGATGCTCGCGATGGCCGCGCACACCGCGCCGCTGTTGCCCGCCGCCAAGCCGCGCTACGCGATGGGACTCGGCACGCCCGCGCAGTTAGTGGAACTGGTGGCGTGTGGAGTGGATCTTTTCGATTGTGTGCTGCCCACCCGCCTTGCCCGCAATGGCACGGCGTTTACTTATGATGGCGCGTTTGCCCTCAAAGGCGCGGCGTATAAGGAAGATTTTGCGCCGATCGAGGCCGATTGCGATTGCTTCACTTGCACCCATCACACCCGAGCTTACGTGCGGCATTTGCTCAATGTGGATGAGATTTTAGGGCTGCGTCTGCTGACTTTGCACAATTTGCGGTTGTATTTGCGGTTGATGGCGGACATCCGCCAACACATCGAAGCGGGCACATTTGGCACATTTCGGGGCGATTTTGCGGCTAGTTACACACCCACCACCCGCGTGGCAGCGCAGCGAAAAAATGCTTAAATCCGCTTGAATTACGCAGGAAAAGCTTGCCATTGGGTGCTTTATGAATAGTCTTTGCCGTCTAATTTTTGAATATGGAAAATCTAATCAGTGATGCTTGGTTCGCGATGGCGGGCGGGGGAAAAGACGGCGGCCCTGCTTCAGGGAAAGACGCGCTCATTCAAATGCTCTGCATGTTTGGCCCTTTGTTTGCCATCATGTACGTGCTTATTTTGCGCCCGCAAAGCCAGCAACGAAAGAAGCTCGCGGCGATGGTGGGTGCGCTTAAGCCGGGTGACAAAGTGGTCGCGGCGGGAATTGTCGGCACGGTAGTGACGGTGAAAGAGAAAAGCGTGACGCTGCGTTCGGGTGATTCCAAGCTGGAAGTCACCAAATCCGCCGTGGAAGCAATGGTGGAGGAAGAAGCGGACAAGGACTAATTTCATGGAGCGAAATCAAACACAAAACCGACCGATGCTCTGGCGTTGGTTCATCGTACTCTCCTTAAGCATCGGGTTTGGCATCCAATGGTTGCCGACCGGGGGTCAGGATATGCTGGAGGTTTTTAATTCATTGGCGGATAGCACTGAAAAAAAATCCTCTGAGTTCAAGGAAGTTCTAGCTAAAGTCATCGTGCTGCAAAAGCAGGCGAAAGGCGGGGAGTTGACGCTTGAGAAATGGGAAGAAGCTATCGGCCCCGCCAGCCTGACCAATTATTTCAGCCTAAAAGATGAATTTAAAATCGATAAAGCCGCGCGTGAAAAAATGGGGCTCAACGCAGATCTGGGGCCGGATATTTCCCAAGGCGCCACTCAAGCCGAACAAATTGAAATAATCGAGACCACGAGGAAAGCATCCAACCG
>CAUZWB010000299.1:0-3740 GCA_963583525.1 Verrucomicrobiia bacterium
CGATTTGGGCTGGTGAATCAAATGCGGCGTGCGGCGGTTTCCATTTCGTCTAACTTGGCAGAAGGCGCTTCACGGCACTCAAAGGTGGACTTCGCGCGATTTGTTGAAATCGCGGTAGGCTCGACGTTCGAAGTAGTGTCGCAAGCCCACATAGCGCGTGCACAAGATTATTTAGGCGAAGAGGATTTTCGGAAACTGTGCGAACACGCGGACAAAATAAGTCGAATGTGCAGTGGCTTTCGAAAGTCTTTGAAGAGCAACAACGGATGAACCCTCAACTCTCAACCCTCAACCCTCAACCCTAATGAAGTTCATCGAACCCCATGCGCATATGGTCAGTCGCACGACTGACGACTACGCTGACATGGCGACCGCCGGTTGCGTGGCGCTTTGTGAACCGGCGTTTTGGGCTGGGTTTGATCGCAGCAGCGCCGATGGATTTCGGGATTATTTTCGGCAGTTGACGGAGTACGAACCCAAGCGTGCGGCCAATTATGGCATCAAGCATTTCACTTGGCTTTGCATTAACCCGAAGGAATCGGAGGACATGGCGTTGGCGAAGGATGTGCTGGAGGTGATTCCGGAATTTATGGACTGCCCTAACGTGCTGGGCATCGGCGAGATTGGGCTGAACAAAAATAGCCGCAACGAAGTGAAGGTGCTCGAGCAACACGTGGACCTCGCCGCGTCGCACGATCAGCTCATCCTCGTCCACACACCGCATCTCGAGGACAAACACAAAGGCACACGCCTGATTTTGGATGTGCTCAAAAACGACAGCCGCATCAATCCTGAACGCGTGATGATCGATCACGTGGAAGAACACACCATCGGCATGGTGCTCGATGCCGGTCATTGGGGCGGGATGACACTTTACCCCGAAAGCAAATGCTCCCCCGCGCGCGCCATCGATATGATCGAGCGCTTCGGTTCTGAGCGATTGTGGTGGGACGCCGCGTGCGACTGGGGCCCGAGCGTGCCACTGGCGGTGCCGCGTACTGCGGTAGAAATGCGGCGTCGCGGCCACGAGGAGGCGTTGATTGAGAAAGTGATTTTTGAAAACCCGAAGGCGTTTTTGAGCCAGAGTGAGCGGTTTGTTCTTTAATGACCAAGTCACAAGGAATTCACAAATCCCAAGCTCTAAGTTGAACTGCTGACTTGGGATTTGTTCATTGGTCATTCCTTGGTAATTGGTCATTGGTAATTGGGAATTTTTTCCCCACCCTTCCCCCGTGAGGCTCAACCACAATCTCCATCTCGCGTACTGCACCAACATTCATCGTGGGGAAAATTGGGCGCAGACGTTTGAGTCCTTGCAAACTCACACGTTGGCGGTGCGCGATGCGGTGGCGGCGGGCGAGTCGTTTGCAATCGGGCTGCGGCTCAGTGAAGTGGCGTCGCGTGAATTGAGCGACCCGGCCACACTGGAAAATTTTCAGCAATGGCTTGCTGATGAAAATTGTTATGTGTTCACGATCAACGGTTTTCCTTTTGGCAATTTCCACGGCACGCGGGTGAAGGAGCAGGTTTATGTGCCGGACTGGACTTCGCCCGAGCGCCTCGAATACACCAACCGGCTTTTTGATTTAATTGCCGCGCTGGTGCCCGATGGCGTGGAGGGGAGCGTGAGCACGTTGCCGGGGTCGTTCAAGGAATTCATCACCGAGCCCGCACAGGAACAAGCCATCCGCGATAATCTTTGGAAATGCGTGGAACACATCGCGAGCTTAAGCGAGCGCACCGGCAAGACGCTGCACCTCGGTTTGGAGCCCGAGCCGCTCGGCTATTTTGAAACCAGCGCGGAGACGATTGCTTTCTTTGAGCAACTACGCGCGGAGCATCCTGATGATGCGCGGCTCGCTGCGCATCTCGGCGTCAACTACGACACTTGCCATCTCGCCGTGGAATACGAAGAGGCGGCCGAAGCACTCGGCGCTTTTCGCGCGGCGGGAATTCGCATTAGTAAACTGCACCTTAGCGCCGCGCTCAAGGTCACGCCCGATGCCGACACCCGCGCGCGGCTCAAGCCCTTTGAGGAGGATGTGTATTTGCATCAAGTCATCGAGCGCCAACCCGACGGCACCCTCACGCGCCATCGCGATTTGAATGTGGCACTCGCAACTGATTCGAAAGCCGACGAATGGCGTATTCATTTTCACATTCCGCTGCACTGTCCTGATGGGGAATGGTTTGCCAGCACGCGCGATCACATCGATGGCGTGCTCGATGCGTTGCAAACCGATCCGAGCCTTTGCTCGCATTTGGAAATGGAAACTTACACATGGGAAGTGTTGCCCGCGGAAATGAAAAACCTCACCGTCGTCGAGCAACTCGTCAACGAATACGATTGGACGCTCGCTCAATTGCGCGCGCGAAACCTCGAATGAAAACACTGCGCGCATTATTGGTGCTCGGTCGCGTGAGCAATCTGCCCACCATTTGGAGCAACTGCCTTTGCGGCTGGCTCATCGGCGTGGGGCTCAGCGATTCGTTTCAGATGGATTGGGCAATGTTCGCGTGGCTCGCCAGCGGAGCCACCGCGATGTACTTGGGCGGGATGGTGCTCAATGATGCTTGCGATGTGGCCTTTGACCGCGAGCATCGCCCCGAGCGGCCCATTCCCAGCGGGGCGATTTCTGAAAAATCGGTTTGGTATTTGGGCATCGGTTTGTTGGCGGCGGGAATGGGGTTGCTCGCCATTCCCGGCGGAGCCACGGCGTTGTTGGCGTTGGCGTTGTTCAACTGTATTTTGCTTTATAATTTCATCCACAAAAAAACCGCGTGGTCGCCGGGGCTGATCGCGGGGTGTCGGTTGTTGCTCGTAATATTGGCGGCGTGTTTTGCGTTCGGTACCACGGGCGAAAAGGTAACTTTTTTCACGCATGTTCACAGCGGCGCAGCGGTGTGGACGGCGCTGGTTTTATTTGCGTACGTCACCGGCCTGAGCTGTTTGGCAAAAGTGGAAAGCGCGGATGGGCCGGTGCGATATTGGCCGTGCGCGTTGCTGGCGTTGCCGGTGGGTTTGGCGTTAATGGTGAACGTGGGCGACGCCCGAAAAGACGCGCTGCTGGTCGGGGCTATTTTGGTGCTGTGGGTGGTTCGCTGTTTGCGATCCACGTTTTGGGCCAAGCAACGCGACATCGGCCGCACTGTGGGCGGATTGCTCGCGGGGATTGTACTCGCCGACCTTCTCGCCATGGCCCACGCGCCCACGGAAATGGCGGCGGTTTTTCTGGGCCTGTTCGTGCTGGCGCTGGCGGCGCAGCGTTGGGTGCCGGCGACTTAGTTTTCTCTATTAAGAATGCAGCGTCCGGCCTTTGAAAGTGAGTTCGGCAATGCCTGATTTATCGAGGTGGCCCAGACCGAGTTCGGTCATTTTTTCATATTGCTTGCAGGCGGCCTTGGCGAGGGGGAGTTTTAGTTTTTCTTCGTCGGCAAGTTTGAGGGCGATGCCGCTGTCTTTGGCGGCGTGGGCGGCGCTGAAGTAGCATTCGTGGTCTTTGATGACCATATCTTCGCCGTCAGTTTCCAGCACGCGGCTGTTGGCCCCGGTTTGGCTGAAGATTTCACGGACAATGCTGAGATCCAATCCGAGGGAATCGGCGAGGCCAAGGCCTTCGGCGAGGCCGGCGGTGTTGATGTTCATCACCATATTGAGCAGCGCCTTGAGCTTGGCGGCACTGCCGGCGGGGCCGATGTATTTGTTGGTGATGGACAGCGCGCTCAGCACGGGCTCGGCG
>CAUZWB010000300.1:0-3722 GCA_963583525.1 Verrucomicrobiia bacterium
TTTACAGCAACCGCCGCTGAACCCTTCGACACCGTCATCGCCAACGGCCGCGTGATGGACCCCGCCACCGAACTCGACGCCATCCGTCACATCGGAATCACCGGCGGCACCATAAAATCTATTTCCAAAACCCCACTCAAGGGCAAGTCCGTCATCAACGCCAAAGGCCTCGTCGTTGCACCCGGCTTTGTGGACCTCCATCAACACGGCCAAACCGCAGAGGATTATCCGTACAAAGCCATGGACGGCGTGACTACCGCACTCGAGTTGGAGGTCGGCGCTGCGGATGTTGATTTGTGGTACAAGCTGCGCAAAGGCAAAACGCCCATCAACTTCGGCGTCAGCATCGGCCACATCCCCACGCGCATCAGCGTGATGGGCGACCGACCCGCGTTTCTGCCACCGGCGGATTCGCGTGGTGCCAAACAACGTGCCACCCCGGAACAACTCGCGGAAATTAAAAAGAAAATCGAACACGGTCTGCGGCGCGGCGCGGTGGCGGTGGGCTTCGGGCTGCAGTACACACCGGAGGCGACGCAGTGGGAGGCGCTGGAGGTGTTTCGCGTCGCGGCTAAGTACGATGCCTCATGCCACGTCCACATGCGCAGCAAAGGGTTGGCGACGGGATTGAATATTTATACCGCCGTGCACGAGGTGATCGCGCTCTCCGCCATCAGCGGAGCGCCGGGGCACATTGTACATATTCAAAGCACCGGTAATCTCACCACACCCGCGCTCATTGAAATGATTGCCGCCGCAAATAAACGCGGGCTCGATGTGTCGTGCGAAGTTTATCCCTACACGGCGGGCATGACCGATATCAACTCAGCCATCTTCGACCCGGGTTGGCGTGACCGCACAAAAATCACCTACAACAATTTACAATGGGTCGCGACCGGCGAACGGCTCACGAAAGCGACGTTTGAAAAATATCGTAAACAAGGCGGCAAAGTCATCGTGCATGCCAACCCCGAAAGCCTCGTGCGGAAAGTGGTGGCGAGCCCCAACACGATGATTGCCAGCGACGGATTCATGGGGCACCCGCGAAATGCCGGCTGCTTCTCACGCATCCTTGGCAAATACGTCCGCGAAAACAAAGACTTGCCACTTATGCTCGCGCTAAAAAAATGCTCGCTGTGGCCCGCGCAACGACTGGAACAATGTGCGCCTGCGTTCAAGAAAAAAGGTCGCCTGCAAGTCGGGGCCGACGCAGACATCATTGTATTTGATGCCTCAAAAATCACTGATAACGCCACCTTCACTGATGCCGCTCAATTTTCCAGCGGAATCAAATACACCCTCATCCACGGGGTGCCGGTGGTAAAAAACGGGGTATTCCAAAAAAATATTTTCCCGGGAAAAGCCGCACGCGGAACAATCCGCTAATCACTTTTTCTTATCCAATAATTTCACCGATGACCGCAGCGCGGCGAGGTCAAGAATTTGCTTGGGCGTGGCGATGCGTGAAATGTTCAAGAAATCGGGCTGCTCCTTGTCGTCTTTCGGATATTTGCTGAGATTGAGCTGACCAATGAACGGTTCGTATAGCGAGGCAAGCGTGACCACGCTGGCCATGTCTCCCTTGCCCCAAAGTTCGGTTCGCGACCGCTCAATGCCCGGCAGCGCCTGAACCGCTTGGAGGCACCGGCGGACATCCCAAACCTGCATGCCGGCCAGCGTTTGCCCGAGCAGCATAAACCGGCGACGCGCTTGAGTGATGTGGCGCTCGTCAGCGCTCAACGCAGTCAAGCCAACGCCACGCGGCATAAACGTAATGTAAACCACTTCGGACTGCTTGCGGACGTGGCCGAGCTGCTGTTCCAGCGCCTGCCACATCTTGGCGGTGACGGGTGCATCGGGCTTGATGCCAGCCAGTTTCAATTCCTCAACCCAAACTCCAGCAAAGGCGGGTCGCCCTAGTTTCAAATAATTGTGCCAGTCCTCCTCGCCCAAAACCTCGACGTGGACGGCAGACACCTTTTTCAATTCCGCGTGATGCGCCACGTATATGCGCAGTCGGATTTTGTCCTGACTGTCGAAATCGTACGCCGCAAAACGCACTCCTTTATGATTTAGGTCGAAGGCTTTTTTGAGGGTCAACTTTCCGGATTCGGAAGGCCAGCCGCGAAATGTCTTGGCGCGTAATTCATCCAATGCTTTTCCCGGCTTAAGCAGTTTCTTTCCGCTGGCCACACGGACGAAGCTGTCCTGAATCTTTGTGTTGATTTCATCGGCAGGCAGTTTCTTGAAAACCCGCAGTTGCTCCGGCTCAAAAAGTTTCTCCGCAGTGATGGTAATTGGAGATTCTTCGCCTTTCAAATGTCTGTTGAACCAGTTGAACGCCGGGACGCGCAATGGTTGCGTGTCGCTGTGTCCGCCGGGGATGATGACAAGCCCGAGCTTGTCGCGCGCCCCGTGGAGGTCGTAAATTTTGCGGGCGCCATTGAACACCCGTGTCACGCCATCGAGCGGAAAGATGCGGTCATCGTCGGTGTTGAGAATCAACAATGGCCGAGGCGCAACAAGCGCGGCGACTTGGGGGAAGTCCCAGCGGTAAGTGTTCACATGAAACATACAGTCGCAATGCCCCTCCACCACGCCGTGCGCAAGACGACCGCTGTTGGGGAAGCCCGAGTAGACGTGATTTTTCAAATCCGCGATGCCGGCCACCGGCGCGGAAGCTTTGATGCGTTCGTCGAGTACGGAAACCCACCAACTGTACGCTCCGCCGCCACTACGTCCGGTCACGCCGAAACGGTTTTTGTCTACAAATTTTAGCGTTTCCAAATAATCCAGCGCGCGAATGCAATTCCATGCTTCCACGGCGGCGGAGGAATAGCCGCGCGAATTCCACCACCACATTTTGTGATTGTAAGTGCCGTGATGGATGCCCTCAATTTCACCGAGCTGTAGCGTGTCAATGACGAGGCAAACGTAACCATTGCGCGCAAACCAAATGCCGTGGTGTTGATAATGCACTTTGTTGCCGTAGCTCACGCCGTCCTTTTTCACCCGTCCGTGCCCACACACATAAAGAATCGTGGGAGCTGGTTTTTTGATGCCTTTAGGCACGTAAAGATTCGCAGTGACGTACAGCCCCGGCTTCGATTGAAAATGCACTTTCCAAACTTCAAATTCCTCATGCTGCAATTTCCCCGTGACCGTGGCCTTTAATGCCGTGCGTTTTGGCAATGGATCCAGCCCGAGCATTTCGTGCATTTGTCGGCGGTATTGATCCTTGCGCGTCTTCCAGTCCTCAAGCGTCTTGATTTCTGAAAGCGACTTGGCCGCGAGCTGATCGGTTTGATGTTTGAAATACGCGGCAAACATTCGGTCACCCTCCGTCTTAAACAGGGCAGCCGAGGCGGCTTGGAGGATGGCTAGTTGAAATACGCACAGCGCGATCGCTGCAACTCTAGGGGCAAGGGAGGTTTTTTTCATCAATCGGATTTTTGTGGGTGGCTGTAAATGAGAGTTGAGTTTCCCTGTTTTTATTCAATCCGACAATGCGAAAACCCCGCCCGCGTGCTTGACGGATTTCCATCGGATTACTAGCCTAATCCACCCAACGTCGAACGCATCAACCTGTTGCAAGGACAATACACACTATGAATGAAATCCTATCCCAAAATATTTTCTTCGTAAAAGAACACACCGGCATTTTCAAGGCCGCCAACAATTACGATATCCACGATCCCGCCACCGGCCAAACCATTATGGAA
>CAUZWB010000301.1:0-3708 GCA_963583525.1 Verrucomicrobiia bacterium
AAAAATGGCGGGAACAGTTGAATGACCGGGCGATGCGGTTGGGCTTTTGAGTTTACACCCCCGCCCCAGCGCGTACTCTTTTGCCCATGAAGCACACCTTTGTTTTTCTCATCACGTTGCTTGCATTCTCCACGGTCGACTCGTTGCAGGCGGGGCCGCCGAAGGGGTTTGTGGCTTTGTTCAATGGCAAAAATCTGGACGGCTGGAATGCCAAGCCAAATGGATGGGCGGTGGTGGATGGCGTGCTCACGCGTAAACCGAGGAGCGGATACATTTGGTCGAAGGAGAGTTTTGGCGATTTTGTTTTGTGCGCGGAGGTGAAGGTTTCGCGCGGGTGCAATAGCGGCATCTTTTTTCGCACGGATCCGAAGAACGCGGTGCAGGGCGGGTTTGAAATTCAGGTGTTCGATACCACGGGCAAAACGAAGCTCGGCAAGCACGATCATGGTGCGTTGTACGATGCCCTCGCGCCGAGTGCCAATCCTGCCAAACCGGTCGGCGAATGGGATCGGTTTATCATCACCTGCAAAGGCCCGAAAGTGACCGTGAGCATCAACGGCAAACAAGTCGTGAACGCCAATCTCGATGACTGGAAGACCGGCAACAGAAACCCAGACGGCAGCCGCAACAAATTCAAAACCGCCCTCAAAGATCTCCCCCGCACTGGCCACATCGGTTTCCAGGATCACGGGCAGGATGTGTGGTTCCGGAATGTTTATTTGAAGAAGTTGAATTAAGTTTTCAACCTTAGCGGTTCACCCATCAAATAAGTTGAATCCCACGGCCATCCACCGTATCCAATAGCCATGCGCACGACCCTCGCTTTCCTCGCACTGGCCATTGGCTGGCAGTCCGCCCTCGCACTCGATTGGCCGCAATGGCGCGGCCCCAGCCGCACCGGCATCAGCGCCGAACGCGGGCTCCTCAAACAATGGCCCCAAGGCGGACCGAAGCGCTTGTGGATCAACAGCCAAATGGGCAACGGCTATTCCAGCTTCGCAATCGCCGAAGGCAAACTTTACACCCTCGGCTCACGCCGAGGCACGGAGCAGTTGATTTGTCTTGATGCCAACACCGGCCGCGAACAATGGGCGGCCAACCTCGGGCCCGAATTATCAAACGGCTGGGGCGGCGGCCCGCGCGGGACGCCCACCGTCGATGGCAATCGCATCTACGCGATGAGCGGCAAGGGCGATTTGGTGTGCACTGATCTCGCCGGGAAAATCCAATGGCAAGCAAGTATGGCGCGGCTGGGCGGCAAGACGCCCGGTTGGGGCTACACCGAAAGCATCACCGTAGACGGCAACCTCGCACTGGCCACGCCGGGCGGAAGACAGGGCGCGGTCGTTGCGTTCAACAAACTTTCCGGCCAAGTGGTTTGGCAAAGCAAACAATTCACCGATGGCGCGCAGTACGCCTCGGTGTTGCCGGTGACGCACAATGGCGGACGCCAATACATCCAGCTCACCCAGAAAAATCTGGTGGGCCTCGACGCGCGCACGGGCAATGTGTTGTGGAAATCCGCGTGGCCCGGAAAAACGGCTGTGATCCCCACGCCGATTTTCAACAACGGCAAAGTGTACATCGCCAGCGGCTACGGCGCGGGCAGCAAATTGGTGAACGTCGGCGCAGGCAATCGCACTAGTGATGTGTGGGTGAACAAAGTGATGAAAAATCATCACGGCGGTGTGATCATGTACGGCCAACATTTGTACGGCTACAGCGATGGCGCCGGTTGGGTGTGCCAGGATTTTGCCAGCGGCCGCGAAGTGTGGAGCGAAAAACGCGCACTCGGCAAAGGCTGCCTCACCATCGCCGATGGGATGATGTATTGCGTGGACGAAAGCCGTGGCGACATCGTGCTTGCGGCGGCCAACCCGCGTGGCTGGAATGAGAGCGGTCGATTCCGCCTCGCGCCGCAATCGCGCATCCGCAGCAGCCGCGGCAAAGTCTGGACCCATCCCGTGGTGGCCAACGGCAAACTTTATCTGCGCGATCAAGAACACATTTACTGCCACCAAATCAGCGGCGGCGGCGCAGCAGTCACTCCCACCCCCACTGGCCCTCCCGGAAAAGCCATTGCGTGGACCGCCAGTGTGAACAACAAATCCATCGACGCTATATATAAAGGCAAAACACAGGCGGTGGTCACCACCGTGTTCGGCCAACCCGCCAAAACCCAAGGCACGTGGAAGGCATATTCCGGCTTGAATATCACCGATCGCCAAGGCAAAAAGTACGGAACCGTTTGGTTCAACCTCGCCGGCGGCACGGTTCAGCAAGTGCGCTTTGATAAATAAAAATTGGTAATTTGAAAGTTGAAAATTAAACACACCCTCAAACCTATGCGTATCCTAACATCCCTCATCCTCTTGAGCCTCGCGCTCCAAACCTTCGCTGCAAACTGGTCGCAATGGCGCGGCCCCAATCGCGACGGCGTGAACCCCGAAAAAGGTCTCGCCAATCAATGGCCCGAGGCCGGCCCCAAGTTACTCTACAAAACCACCGGCGTGGGCGTTGGATTTTCCAGCGTGGTCATCGCCGATGGCACCGTGTACACGCTCGGCGATTTGGCCGATGGCTGCTATCTCTTCGCGCTTGATCTCAAGGGCAAACATCAATGGAAAGCCCGCGTGGGCGATCCCAAAGGTCACCGCGGCTATCCCGGCCCGCGCTCCACGCCCACCGTGACGGACGGCCGCGTGTATTGCCTCGGCCAACACGGCGATCTGGTTTGCATCAGCACCGCCGGCAAAGAAGTGTGGCGCGTGAATTTGCAAAATGATTTCGGCGGCAAAATGATGAGCGGCTGGCGCTGGAGCGAATCGCCATTAGTCGATGACGGGAACGTGATCATCACCCCCGGCGGTAGCGATGGCGCCGTGATTGCCCTCAATGCCAAGACCGGCAAACAAGCGTGGCGCTGCGAAGATTGGCAGGACTCGGCCGGGTATTCCTCAATCATCATCCGCGAGATTGGCGGCATCAAACAATACCTTCAGCTCACCGGCAACAGCGTGGCGGGCATCGATGCGAGCAACGGCAAACTGTTGTGGAGCGCCCCGCGCAAAGGACGCACCGCGGTGGTCAGCACGCCGGTGTTTCATAAAGGCACGCTGTTTGTCACCAGCGCGTACAACGTGGGCTGCAACGGGTTCAGCGTGGAATACAAAGACAACAAGTTTAGCACGAAAGAAATTTACAAACACGCCGGCGGCGTGGGAATGGCCAACCACCACGGCGGCGCCATTCGCGTGGGCGATTACGTGTACGGCTCCAACGGCAATTCAATGTCCTGCATTGAGCTGGCCACCGGCAAAGTAATGTGGAACGAACGCAGCGCCGGCAAAGGCGCGATTGTGGTGGCCGACAACAAAATCATCCTCCGAACCGAACGCGGCCCCGTGTCGCTCGTGAAGCTAACCCCCAAAGCCTACGAAGAAGTCAGCCGCTTCGACCAACCCGAACGCACCCGAGCCAAAGCCTGGGCGCATCCGGTGGTGCTCGATGGGAAGTTGTATCTGCGCGATCAGGACAGCTTGTTTGTTTTTGATATCAGCGAGTGAGGAGAAATTCCCAAGGAATTCCCAATGACCAATTCCCAAAGGGAAACGTCATTAAAATTGGGCCATTGGGTTTTGGGTATTCCTTGGGGTTTGGTCATTGGTCATTGGTCATTGGTCATTGGTCATTGGTCATTGGTCATTG
>CAUZWB010000302.1:0-3692 GCA_963583525.1 Verrucomicrobiia bacterium
ACAACGCCGTCAACGTCGAGCCACGCTCCGCCGCATCCAAAGTCGCCGCGCCCTCGCCCTCGTAAAGGACGATGCGCAAAGTGGTTTCGTCAGCAATGGCCATCGTTAAATTTTCTTTTCCCCTTCCGTTGCAGCCGCCAATCCATCCTCCGGAAAATTGGGCGTCACCGATTCATCGAGCATCGCGGCCGCTGCGTCCTTGGCGGACAGTTCGCGCATATTTACCACCTCCGTGTGCTCGGCATCCAACGGCGCTTGGCAACCGCCGAAAAGCCATTTCACCGCGCGCGGATAACACGCCGCAATCTTTACCGGCGCATCCCCCGCCGCCAATCGCTTTAGCGCGGGATCGCGACGCGCAGCCATCTCGCATAAATCCGCCACCGCCTCAAACGCCTGGCCCGATTCGCACAATGATTTGAGCACGCCCGCCTTCACGTCCTCCGGCACCACTTTCGCGTAGTTGCAATGGCAAAATAGGATGCGAGGTTTGTCGGCCATGAATGCGGTGAGGATAGGTGGGAAGATTGATTTTGCCAACGCAAAAGTTAGGCGAGGTCGGTCACCCGATGCGTGGGCTTGGGTTTGCCGGGGCGGAAGTGTTCGAGGTGGTCGAGGGTGGCGGTTAGGTTTGGGGGGGTGTTGGAGAGGGCGGTGTGGACGGCGGCCTTTAATGTTTCGGGGTCGGCTTCGGCGCGGAGGTTGATGATAAGTTGGCCGCTGGCGATGGGGGCATCGAGGTCGGCGGAGAGTTCGGGGACGAAATCATTGCGGACGAGGTTGATGATGGCGATTTGGCCATCGAGGCCGCCAAGATTTGCATCGGGGCTGAGGGTCATTTTGAGATGGGCGATTTCGGCGGAGGCTTCGTTGAGTTGCTTTTGGATGTCGCCGGCAAATTGTTGAAGCACGGGCTGGGCTTCGAAGGGGTCGGCGGCACGGAGTTGCACGGTGGCGTTGAGCCAGCCGAGGAGGGCCTCGCCTTCGGCGTAGAGTTCGTAGTCCACCTCCATCACGGCGCGGGCGATTTGTTCGGCATTGGTGATGCGGGCGAACCAGTCGTTTAAGCCGTCCCCCTCGCGCGCGGAGATTTGGAGCACTTGGGCGTTGGGAAATTCGGCTGTGAGTTTTTCGTGCAGTGCGGCGAGGGCTTCGGGCTCGAGCAGATCGGTTTTGTTGATGACGATGAGGTCGGCTTCCTCGAGTTGTTTGCGGTAGATATAAAGGACCTTCTCGGAGAACTGCCCGCCTTCGCTGAGGCCCAACACCCGCGCGGCGCGGATGGGATCCACCAACACGCTGAGCGGGGCGATGCTGAATTCGTCACCGTAAATGCGGCGGAGCGGATAGGTAACCGTTGCCACCAAATCGGTGCAACTGCCGACCGGCTCGGCGATGAACACGTCTGGCCGTGATTGTTCGGTGAGCTTGGCGGCGGCATCGACGAGCGAATTGAACCGGCAACAAAAACAGCCGCCGGGAATTTCCTCCGTCGCAAACCCCTTCGCGCGGAGCATCGCGGTATCGACCAGCTCGCGCCCTTGGTCGTTGGTGATGAGCCCGACGGTGCGTCCGGCGTCAGTCAAATGCTGCGCCAGCGCGGCCACGCACGTGGTTTTCCCCGCGCCGAGGAAGCCGCCAATCATGATGTACCGCGCGCGACTCATTCTCCTGCCTTTTGTTGCTCGAGCATTTTGTCGATGGTTTGGTTGAGGATAGCGGCGTAGCCCTCGGCGTCTACGCATTTGTCATCGAGCGTGCCGCGCGCCTCGTAAAGCCAGCCGTCGCCGTAAGGTTTCTTGTTGATGAGGGTAATGTTCTTTTGCAGTTCCGGGTTTACGCTGAGAAATTCCCCGGCGCAAAATCCATACACATCCGAGATCGCCTTGAAGCCCTCGACCCATCCGAGAATTTGCCCCGGCTCAATCTTCGCACCGGCCTTCACCTCGAAACCGTGGTCGACCATGTCACCGAGCATCCGCGTGGCAAATTTTGTGAATCCTACGCGCCACACGCCCTCATCCAATTCGCGTGCCCAAAAATGCGAGGGGCTGTAAACGCAGTCTACCGGCAACCGCGTCGCGAAATGGACGCGCTTGAATAAAAGTGTTTTTTCGGGTGCAGCCACGGGGCGACAGGAAACCACAGAAGTTTGGACTCGAAAAGCCCGCAATGATGTGGTTCAATTTGCTCATGAACCAAACCGAACCACACACCATGAAAGTCATCGGCCGCCAAGGTCAGGCGAAGGTGGATGTTGATCGGGCAGGGGGCTTCTTAAAAATGGCGCAGGAACTGCATCGCGGCAATCGGTTTATTCCCAAAGGCGTTTGGCGGTTTAAGACCCACGAAGAGGCGGACGAATGGATGCTCCGGATGATCACGAGGCGCTAGAACCGCGCTTGCCCACGGGCGAGGACTTGGCATTTCTTTGTCGGCACCTTAACGAAGCTGGCGCAAAATATATCGTAATCGGCGGCTTCGCCATTCTTCAACACGGATTTGCGCGGTCGACAATGGACATCGATTTGTTGATTGATGGATCGTCGAAAAATATTGAGAAAATCAAATCCGCGCTGATGCATTTGCCCGATGGCGCTGCGCATGAAGTACGGGTGGAAGATTTTGACGAATGCCTTGTGGTTAGAGTCGCCGATGAAGTGGTGGTGGATTTGATGATCCGAGCCTGCGGCATCAGCTACGCCGAAGCCATAAATGAAACAGAGACGACTCAAGCGGGCGGAGTGAGTTTTCTAATGCCTACGTTGGAGTTACTCTGGAAAATGAAACAAACTTTCCGGGCAAAGGATGAGGCAGATCGGATTTTCATTCGCAATAAATTGGCGGAACGCGAGGACGCAGATTGATCAATTTCGACCACAATGCTACTTCGCCGTTGAGCGCGGCCGCGCGGGAAGCGTGGCTGGATGCGAACGAGCGGTTAGTGGGGAATCCTTCGAGCCCGCATCGGTTGGGGGCGCGGGCGGATAAGGGGTTGGCGGATGCGCGGGAGGAGTTGGCGGATTTTTTGGGGTGTGGGCCGTTGGATCTTGTTTGGACTTCGGGCGCGACGGAATCGGCCAATTTGGTGATGCATCATTTCGCGGAAGCGCTGGCGGCGGATGCGGAGATTTGGGTTTCGGCGATTGAGCACCCGTGTGTGTTGGAGGCCGCGCGGTTGCATTTTGGGGAGCGATTAAAATTGCTGCCAGTGACGCCGGGTGGAGTTTTGGATTTGGATGTGTTGCGCGAACGAGTGGTGAAGCAGCGGCCGGGGCTCATCGCGGTGATGGCGGCGAATAATGAAACCGGCGTATTGCAGCCATGGCGCGAGGTGCGGGAGCTTTGCGCGGAGCACAATGTTTTATTTTTTTGTGACGCGGCGCAGTGGGTTGGCAAATTGCCGTCGGCGGGATTGGGCGAGTGCGATTTCGTGAGCGGCTGCGCGCATAAATTTGGCGGGCCGACGGGGGTTGGATTTTTAAAGTGCCCGTCGCAAGGCGCGTTGCAGGCGCAGTTAGTGGGCGGCCCGCAGGAAGAAGGGCGGCGCGCGGGGACGGAGAACGTAGCCGGAGTACTCTCGATGATGGCGGCACTGGCTGAACGCGAGGCGGCATTGGCGGGGGACACTATTATAGAGAAGGAGGCTTGGCGGAACGCATTCGCGGCGAGCCTCAGTGACACAACAATTT